>JANXSH010000539.1 GCA_025356615.1 Planctomycetia bacterium
GCGGTCACCGGCCCGAAGCGGGCGGACGAGCTGATGTACCTGACCTGGCTGCCCGACAGCAAGCGCGTCAAGGTCGCCTTCCGCTCGCGCTTCCACGACGCCGCCCTGGAGGAAGTGACGTTCCCGTTGCGCTACAACCACCGCCGCCGTGGCGATCCCCCGGCTGTGGGCCCGAATGAGATCAAGGTGGAGCAGGGAGTCCACTTCGGCGTCGAGTTGGGCAAGGCTTACGAGGTGGACATCAAAGGCAACGTCGTCGCCACGCACGAATTGCCGCCGAAGCGCTTCTCCGAGGAGATCCCGCTGTGGAAGGAAGACGTGCCGAAGGATTGACCCGCGAGGCGGTGCTGGAAGGCCCGAGGGGCTGAGCCGATCCGTCTCTCCCTGTTAGGACGTGTACCATGCGGATCCGAATTCCCCAACCATTCTCGCGCCAGGGATGCGTCATCAGCTTCGCGTGTACCTTGCTAATGAGCGGTACGCTGACCGGGGCACCCGCACCCCAAATCGAGAGGCCGCGTACATTCGCCGTCCTCGTCGGCGTCAGCGAATACGCGGACAAGAGGATCAAGCCCCGGCCAATGGCGGAGAAGGATGTCGCCGCGCTGCACAAGTTGTTCACCGACCCGGCACACAGCGTCGATCCAACGAACGTCCGCCTTCTGTTGGGGAAAAAGGCGACGAAGGCCAACTTCCTCACGGCCCTGGAATGGGTCGCCAGGGAGGCCAAGCCAGCCGACCTCGTGCTCGTGACGATCATCGGCCAGGGCGCACCGCTAGGACGACTGGGCAAGAGGCGCTGCTACTTCATGATAGACTCCACGTTCTCAGGCCGCGACGAGGACGCCGTCGCCTCCGAGGAGATCGACGAGGCGCTCGAAAACCTCCGCGCGAAGCGTCTCACGGCCTTCATCGACGTGAACTTTACCGGCTTCGTGAGCGACAGGCCGATCGCCGAACCGACGCTCGGCGAGTCCCCCTACAAGGAGTTCCTGGGCGACGACGGCACCGAGCGACACCTCCCGCTACCTGGCCGCGTGGCCTTCGTTTCGTCGAACGGCCTGGATCCGTCACCCGATCGGAAGGATCATGGCCTCTTCACGACCGTCCTCCTCGAGGCACTCGGGGGCAAGGCCGACGCTGAGGGCGGTGAGCCGGACGGCTTCGTCACTGTGGATGAAGTGCGGAAATATCTCGGCTATCGTCTTCCCGCGCTGGCCCGCGCGGGGGGGAAGACGGCACTAGAGGAGCGACAGTTGCCCGTCCTCCTCGTCGGCCCCGTGTCGCGCTACGCTCTGACGAAGAACCCAAAGGCCGACGCGAAGATACGGAAGCGCCTCGATGCGTTCGACCGGCTCGTTCTGGACGATGAGATCACCGACGCGGGGCTGATCGGCGAAGGCCGAGACTACCTCATGCGCATGCCCACCCTGAAGAAGCGGCAGGAGGTGCGCAAGCTCTACCAGGCCGTCGCCGACGGCAAGGTGAGCGCCAAAGCACTCGTCGAGAAGCGCGCCGCCATCCTCGCCGGCATGAAGCTCGACCAGACGAGTGCTACCGCGTTCGCGGACACCATTCTCGAAGTGACCGGGCTGTTGAAGAAGAAGTACGTCGCGGACGTGAACCAGGGCAAGATGGTCGGCTGGGCCATCAGCGAGTTGTTCGGGTTCGTCGAGGAGAAGATTCCCGTCGCGATCGAGGCGAAGATGAAAGAGGTCCAGGGGCTGGGAACGCCGGCGCTGCGAACTCTGCTGATCGAAGCCCGGACGGCCCTCGGCCGGCGCGAGGATCTCGACGACCTGAAGCACTACGAGTTCACGCTAACGCGGATGCTCCAGAGGATCGACCGCAATATGAGGTGCTTCGCCCCTGCGTCATTCGAGCCATGCTGTCTGCCTTGGTACGGGTTAACGGGTATAGGCGTCCAACTGCGCAGAGAGGTTGAGACCAAGGAGCTTCTCGTAGTCACCGTAATCAAGAGGAGCCCTGCACACCAGGCGGGCCTTCGGGTGGGCGATGTCATCACCGAAATGATTCGCAAAGTGGATAGCTGGGGTGAAGCCCTGCCCCGAGCCGAAAAGACCCTAACTAGAGGTCTCGATCTCGAAAAGGCTGTCAACCTTATACTGGGTAAGTGGGACACCTCGATCGTGTTGATGATTCGCCGCGAGGGGGTGAAGGAGCCTTTCGCGGTGGACATCAAGCGCGGGAGGGTGGAGTTGGAAACGATCTTCGGCCATCGTCGCAAGGTTGCCAGTGACGAAAACCTCATCAAGCCACTCCCGAAGTAAGGCGATCCAGAGACGAGCCGGAAGCGTAAGCGACGGATATGTAGGGATATCCGTCGTTTAC
>JANXSH010001116.1 GCA_025356615.1 Planctomycetia bacterium
CTGAACCTCCCCAGGAATGGTGGACACCCAGTTAAGAGTGTAAACTCTACTCAGGAGGTCCAACATGGCAAGACAGCGACGCACCTACACCCAAGAATTCAAGCAGTCCGCCGTCCAGCTCGTCACCGAGCAGGGCCGCTCCGTCGCCGAGGCCGCACGCAGCCTCGGCATCAGTGTCAATCTCCTTCGTTCCTGGAAGATTTCTTCCCAGGCCAATGGCGACCAGGCCTTCCCCGGCAAGGGCCGCCTCCCCGCCATCGAGGAAGAACTCCGCCGCCTCCGCGCCGACAACAAGCGTCTGGCGATGGAGCGGGACATCCTAAAAAAAGCGACGGCGTTCTTCGCCAGGGAGGCGATGTGACCTTCGCCTTCATCGACGACCACCAGGGCCAGTGGCCCGTCCGCCTGATGTGTGACACGCTCGATGTCTCCCCGGCCGGCTACTACGCCTGGCGCGAACGCCCGCCCAGTTTCGCCGAGCAACGTCGCGACGCCCTGGTCGTGCGGATCCGTGGCGTCCACGGCGACGTGAAGTCTCGCTACGGCAGCCCACGCATTCACGCCGAGTTGGTCGCACGCGGGAACGACTGCTGCGTCAACACCGTCGCCAAGTTGATGCACGACAACGACATCCGCGCGAAGACCGCGCGGAAGTTCCGCCACACGACCGACTCTAACCATAAGCTGCCCGTGGCCTCCAACGTCCTGGACCGGCAGTTCGACCCCGAGGCTCCCAACGAGAAGTGGGTCGCGGATATTACCTATATCCCGACGAGGGAAGGCTGGCTCTACCTGGCAGCGGTGGAGGATCTCTACTCGCGGCGGGTCGTCGGCTGGTCGATGGCGGACACGATGACCAGTCGCCTGGTGGTCGATGCGCTGGAGATGGCGGTGCAGCGTCGCCTGCCCGACGAGGGACTGTTGGCACACTCGGACCGGGGAAGCCAGTATGCGAGTGAACACTACCAACTCCTCCTGGGGAAGCACGGGATCGAGTGCAGCATGAGCGGCGTGGGCCAGTGCTGGGACAACGCGCCGATGGAATCCTTTTTCGCTTCCCTGAAAAAGGAACTGGTCCACGATGCGGACTTCACCACGAGGCAGATGGCGCGAATGGAAATCTTCGAGTACATCGAGGTGTTCTACAATAACCAGCGACTCCACTCGTCGCTGGGGTATGTCAGTCCGGCGGCGTATGAGCAACCCAAATAACCGTTAACCCTGTGTCCACTTTTCCTGGGGAATTCCAGGCAAAGGTGCAGGAGAGGATCATGACTGAGCAAGAATGGCTCGATCGAAACGACGCTGAGACGATGCTGAAGTATATGGAGACAAGGGCGACCGATCGAAAAGTACGGCTCTTCGCAATTGCCTGCTGTAGGCAGCGTCCGAAACTACTCACTTCGAAGGCCGCTCAAACCGTGGTTGCCAATGCGGAGCGGCTTGCAGATGGCGAGATTCCGTTTTCAGGCTTGAACTACCCGCAAGATTCGACTGCTCACCTTCCTGTGGTCGAGGAACTCATTGAATGCGATGGTTATACCTCTGCGGAACGGGTCATAAGCTGCCTCCGAGCGGACTGTAGCAATAGAGTGTTCAGAAGGTTTGCAGGGATTCTCCGCGACATTTTCGGTAATCCGTTCCGTCCCGTGAGCGTCTCCCCGAAATGGCTTACGCCGACGGTCCTGGACCTCGCTCAGGCCACTTATGAGGAACGCATCTTGCCCGCTGGGGAGTTGGACACCGGGCGTCTCGCCGTCCTGTCAGATGCCCTTGTAGACGAGGGCTGCAACGACGCCGCCCTGCTCGATCACCTGCGATTACCTGGCCCCCATGTTCGCGGCTGTTGGGCGGTGGACCTGATCCTTGGCAAGTCGTAGCCTGGGGAAGCACGAAGTAAAAGATGCGGGAGCTGAGGTCGCACTGTTACTATCGGGCGCCTTCGCCTGGGCTGGGCATCAGGGGAGTCACCGACACACCACCTCCAGCAACTCCACCGCCGGCTTCCCGTCGAAGTGGATGATCGCCAGCCGCCCGTACAGCACGCCCGTCCCCGTCTCGCCGAACCACGCCATCTGCTCCGGCCCGGCGTCGATGCGCACGAACGCGGTCGGCTCGATGCGGCGCAACACGTCGTGCCGGATAAGGATCCGGCCCACAGGCGTGTCGCGGGCCAGGATGGCGGCGGCCACCTCCGCGCTGGCCTTCGAGAGGTCGATGCGGACGATGCCGAACTGGACGACCTTCCCCGTCGCCTGGTGGACGAGGAGGATCTTCCGCGCGTAGTGGGTGCCGTCGAGTCGCCAGGCGAGGACGCGCACATCGACGGGGCCGCCGTGGTACGCCTCGACGGTGACGGTCATGTGGTGCTCGTGGACGAGCAGATCGTGATACGGCGCGGGCACCTGGTCGCCGGGGACGAGGGCGTAGACGGGCACCGGCTCACCTGGGAACAGGGCGAACAACTCTTCGACGGTTGGACCACTCATCGGGACATCGCCGGGAGGAGTTGGAGCAAGGCCGGCTCCGGGTCGGCCGAGACGCTCGGGCGGTCGAGGACGGTATCGACGAGGTAGTAGAGCAGCTCGCGCAGCTCGACCGGCTCGGTCACGTCGGCGATGGCCTCGGCCTTGGCGCGGTACTTCTCGACGAGCTTCTCGGCCTTGGCGAACACTCCGGCGCGGGTGAACAGCACGCGGACGCGCGCCACCTTCACGTCCCGGTCCTTCGGCCCCCTGCCCGCGAGGATCTCGACCAACTCGGCCCGATTGTCGGGCGTCGAGCCGTCCAGCGCGAGCGCGAGCAGCAGCGTCGGGCGGGCGGCGAGGGCGTCCTGTCCCGAGAGGAGCTTGTTGTCCGTGTCGCCCTGCCAGTCCTTCAGGTCGTTGAGGATCTGGAAGGCCACGCCGAGCGCCTTGCTGAACTCATGGACCGGCTTCTCGTAGGCGTCGGCGTCCCCAGCGAGGCGGAGGCCGGAATACAGGGCGGCCTCGAAAGCGGGGGAGGTCTTGAGGGCGTATATCTTCAGCGCGTCCAGCGCGGTCAACGCCTTGTTGGGCATGTCGCGCCAGAGCAGCTCGGCCCCCTGGCCTTCGGAGAGGCGGAGGTGGGCCTCGCTGAGCTTGTTGAGGATGTCGGCGGTGCAGTCGCCGCCGAGTTCCTTGCGGTCGCGGGCGACGAGGCGGTAGCCCAGGCCGAGGAGGTAGTCGCCGACGTTGATCGCGGTGCCGACGCCGTGCCGACGGTGCAGCGTCTCCTTGCCGTAGCGGAACGTGTCGTCGTCCTCGATGTCGTCGTGGATGAGCGACGCCTTGTGGAACGCCTCGATCGCGAGGGCCGCGCGGCGGACGCCGTCGGGCAGCTCGACGCCGGCGGCGGAGCGCGTGCCGGGGGCACCCTTCATGGCGTCGTAGGCCGCGAGGGTGATGAGCGGGCGCGAGCGCTTGCCGCCCTCGCCGAGCCAGTCGTAAGCGATCGTTTCATGGATCGCGAGCGGGTCGTCGGCCTTGCCGGAGGCCGACCGGCCGCGCGGGACGAGACGGGACAACTCCGGCTCCTCGCAGATCGAGTAGGCGGCCCGCATGAGGTGGACGTAGGTCTTGGTGATGACGGCGGGCGGGGGCGTCTGGAGGTTGATGAGGTCGAACACCCAGTCGTTATCGACGCTCGTACTCTTGCAGTTGCTCGACAGCAACGGGGCGGCGACGCCGGGGATGCCGGACAGCAGGATCTTGTCGATGGCCTTCTCGAGGACGTTGAGGCAGGCGACGCCGACGATGGCGTCGATGTGACCGCTGACGATGATCTTGAGGACGATCGGCGTGCCCTCGCTGACGAGGACTTTGTAGCCGAGATCCTCGGCGCGCGTCTTGAAGTCGGCGACCGAGCAAGCCCCGCACACTCGGCAATCGAGGCCGAACTCGTCGTAGTCCGCCGGGCACCCCTCGGCGTTCTTGAGGCAGTGCGGCAGGAGGAGGAGGCGACGATTGAACGGGATGGCCTGGAGTTGTTCGCGCCAGAACTCGTTGGCGATGCACACCATCGTAAAGCCTAGGAACTCGTCGGGATGGTTATACTGCTTGAGGAGCGCCTCGCCGAGTTGGTGGAGCATGGGCCGGGTGAACGGCCTGGAGCGATCGATCGGCGCGGCGAATTCGGTGGCGGCGGCCCGGATCTGGTCGCGCACGTCGCGCGTCTGGGGCACGACCTTGAAGGCCGCCGAGGAGCGCGGCGGAGCCTTGGGGCGTTCGCCTTCGCTGCGGGGCAGGTCGAGCATGTCGGCAAGGTGGGACGTTTCGACAGCCGTTGTCACGGTCGATTCCTCGAGTTAGGAAGCAAGTTCCTGAGTGCGGCTGGAGAAAGCCGGGGCGTGGCGGGTCCATCTCATTCGACGATCGCGCGGTCGGAGTTATTCGGCCCGAGCGAAGCGCATCGAAGATCATGATAGTGTGGATGGATGAGAAAACCAGGAGAGCGGGGACGATTCCGCGAGGGGAGGATCGATGCGACGCCGAATAGCCTCGAAGCCGACACGGCGGGGAAAATGGGAACCATACGTCCGGCAAGAGAAGACCTCTGAGCGTGTGAAAGATCGTGGCGAGTCGGGAGCGTAACAGTAGTTTCAAAGCAGAAGAACTATTCGCAGATTGCGCAGATTACACAGATTGATAACGAGAAGAGCGGGTGAAGACGAAGCGAAGGCACGTCCAGCTTTGGCTCTCTTTTATCCATTAATCTGTGTAATCTGCGCAATCTGCGGATAGTTCTTCTTCTTTGAAACAACTGGTAAGCGACGGAGTGTTTCCGTGTCAGCGTGCTTACCCCGGTCGCAAACGCTCCCGGCTCGCCAACGCAATACTCCGGTCGATTACGCTCCCGGCTCGCCTCGAATCGATTCCTTCACACCCTCTCACTCCCCAACCCCGTCTCCTCGAAGGAGAGGGAGCTGGGGGGGTAAGGTCTTCTTTTGGTCGCGCAGGGAGTGGCTGACCCCGCAAAACCTTGCTCGCTTGTCTAGCCCACCACCCTGCAAACGAAGGGCGATCGCGTTGCGATCCGTGAGGCTTCGCGGCTCACTCTGCCCCGTCGAGTTTGACCCGCACGCGCTGGTTGATGCGGAGCGAATCAGCCCCCTTTTTGTCGAGGCGGATGATGACCTCGAGCGTCCGCGAGTCGTTGAACTGCATCGGTTCGAGGCGGATGTCTCGACGCCCGGTGTACCACTCGGACACACCGATGACTTCGCCGCTCCACTCGCCTTTGCCTGTGCTCTCGTCCTGGATGATCGCCTTTTGCCCCATCGCGACCCGCTCGGCGTATTCCTGTTCGACCTCGGCGCGGACGATCCGGTCGCCTGCGGGGCAGAATTGGAGGGCGGGCTTCGGGGAGGTCGGCCCGAGCAATTCGCCCAGGTTGATGAGTTGTCGCAGGATCATTCCCTTGCGGGGTGCTTTGATCTGGCAATCGTTGACGGCCAACTTCGCCTTCGCGATCATCCGCTTCTTGTTCTCGACCTCGATCTTGGCCCGGCGAATGGCTAAACTGGGATTCATGGAACGGACCGTCTCTAGCTTGGCCCGTTCGACGATGACGCCGGCAGCGGCCAGCTCGACCTGCTTCTTGGCGGTCTTCAAATCCTCGTCGCCCCCGTTGATGTTTTTAATGCGATCCGCCTTGTCGCTTTGGAGCTGGGCGATCGTTTCCTTAGCGATGGCCGCTTTGACGGCGGCCTCCTGCCCCGTGATCTGGCGGGTGCGCTGGTCCTCGAGTTCGAGTGCCTGAGTGAGCAACACTTGCGAGGCTTCGAGGTCCAACTCGGCCCGAGCGAGGTCGATCTGGGCCTGGTCGTCGTCGAGTTGCAACAACACCGTCCCTTCCGGCACCTCTTTCCCTTCGGGCACCGGCAGCGATCGCACCCGGCCCGGCGTCGTCGGCGACAGGTTGATTACTCCGCCTTTGACATCGACGTAGGCGACGGCGACCGCCCGCTGGGCGATGCGAAGGGCGTTCGCCCCCTTCGGGGGCGCGGCGGGCTGGGACAGAGGGTTGATCGTCACGCCCACGACGATGCCGGAACCGATGAGGATGACCATCCCAATCGCCATGAGGCGCAACGGCAGGCGTGGTCGGGCAGGCATGTCGTCGGCGGGCGCGGGTTGAACGCGCGACGCCTTGGGGACTCCAAGAACGGGTTGGCGTTCCATGGTGCGATCTCCGCTTCGCGTTGAGGGTCGGTTGTTCATCTTAGCAGTTCCGTGGCCGAATTGCCTTATCTCGGCCGGTGAATGTGGGCGGGGGGGAAATCGAGTGCCGTATCCCCGGCGGGGTCCTCGTCGTCGTCGTTCTGTAGTCGGCCGTCTTCCAGGTGGAAGACTCGATCGGCGTAGGGGATGACGCGGGCGTCGTGGGCGACCACGAGCACGGTCGCGCCGCGGTCGTGGGCGGCGTTGCGGAGCTGCTCGATGACCTGCTCGCCGTGGGACCAGTCGAGGGCGCTGGTCGGCTCGTCGGCGAAGATCAGTCGGGGGTTCTTGATGAGCGCCCGCCCGATG
>JANXSH010001118.1 GCA_025356615.1 Planctomycetia bacterium
GGGACAAGGCCGGGCTTACGACTCAGGTGCCGCAGGCGGGGTCGAGCTACGAAACGCTCACCGCCTACGTCCAGACCCAGCGCGCGATGAAGAGCGCGGGACTGCCAGCAAACATCGCGGCGATCGTCGCCATCGATCGCGCGAAACGGACGGCAGAACAGCAGAAGACGCTCACCGAATACTTCGTCCAGCACGCCTGGTCGAAGGGACAAACGACTCTCGCGCCGTTGCGTCAGCGACTCGCCCTCGTCGCTGCGGAGAAGACAAAACTCGAGGCGCAGATGCCGATGACGCTCGTCTTCAAGGAGTTGCCGACGCCGACGCAGGCGTTTATCTTGACGCGCGGCGAGTACGACCAGCGAGGCAAGCCGGTGGGTCGGGATACGCCGGGATTCTTGCCGGGCCTGCCGACGAAGGGGCCGAAGGACCGCCTCGCCCTCGCCCGATGGATGCTCTCGGAGCAGAACCCGTTGACGGCGCGCGTTATGGTCAACCGCATGTGGCAGCAGGTCTTCGGCGCTGGCCTGGTGCGGACCTCCGAGGATCTCGGCACGCAGGGCGAGACGGCGAGCCACCCCGAGTTGCTCGACTGGCTCGCGGTGGACTTCCGCGAGAACGGCTGGGACGTGCAACGGACGATGCGCCAGATCGTCACCAGCGCGACCTACCGTCAGGCCTCGAAAGTGACGCCGGACAGACTCGCCAAGGATCCGACGAATCGCCTCCTGTCGCGCGGCGTGCGCTATCGACTCGACGCCGAGGCGATCCGCGACCAGGCGCTCGCGGCGAGCGGATTGCTCGTCGAGCGGATGGGCGGCCCCTCGGTCAAGCCGCCGCAGCCCGACGGCCTGTGGAAGGCGGTCTCCTACGTCGGCAGCGACACCTCCCGATTCACGGCGGACACCGGCCACGAGAAGGTCCATCGGCGGAGCCTGTACACGTTCTGGAAGCGGACCTCGCCTCCGCCGCAGATGACGACGTTCGACGCCCCCTCGCGCGAGTCCTGCACCCCGCGCCGCGAGCGGACGAACACGCCGATGCAGGCGCTCTTGCTCCTGAACGACCCGCAATACGTCGAGTGTGCCCGCGTCCTCGCCGAGCGAACGATGCGTGAAGGGAAGACCGACAACGACCGCATCGCGTGGCTGTTTCGTCAAGTGACAGGGCGAGCCGCCGACTCGAAGGAACGGACGGAGTTGCTGTCCGCCGTGCGCGACCTGCGTGCCGAATACGTCCGCGACACCGACGGCGCGAGGAAGCTCATCGCCATCGGCGAGACGAAGGCGGACGCGGCCCTCACGCCGAGCGAGTTGGCGGCGTGGACGATGATCGCGAGTACGCTGCTAAATTTGGACGAAGTGGTGAACAAGGGGTGAACCCATAGGATTTGGTCGAGCGAAGCGAGGGCACCACCAACCCTCGTGCCGATTCGCCGAGATGCTCTATTACACTTCCTTCCACCCGAGGGGAGAGTATCATGGAAGCGGAAGGGAAGTCAGAATGGCGACAACGGCGGAATTGGAGGCCAAGATAAGCAAGCTCGATTGGGCAGGTCTCCAATCCCTGTGGAAGGCCATCCAAGCGGGTGATACTCCAGGCTGGGGTGAAGGCGAGGCGTTGGAATATCTTGCGATCCGCGCATTCGAGTTGGATCCAGACGAATCCGTAATGGTGCGTTACCCCTACGAAGTGTGGCTCTTCGGAGAGAAAGTGGAAGAGATCGATGGCGCTATTCATCTCAACGGACTCTCCTGCATCGTAGAGAGTAAACAATGGGGCAAGAACATCCCAATAGGCCCAATCGTCAAGATGCGTAGCCAACTGCTGCGACGACCGGCGGCCACCATCGGCCTTGTGTTCAGCAAGATGGACTTTACGACACCTGCAATCTATTTGTCGTATTTCACGATGCCACAAGCGGTCTTGCTTTGGTCCGATTATGACATCCAGATCGCTCTGGACGAAGGTAGGATCTGCAAGTTCTTGCGACTGAAGCATCGGATGTGCTGTGAGAAGGGTGTTCCCAACTATGACCTACGCGAGGAGGTGATTTCATGAAGCGCGTGTATGTATTCGTTGCGGGACAAATCGAGGCCGATCTCCTTCAGCACATCATGCCGTTGGAGCTATATGAGAACGTCCAGATCGTGAAGGCTGGTCGCAAATCCGGTATTATCTCACTCGCCGGATCCGTATTGGCTCGACGGCAGGTTCCCGTTGCGGTCCTCATCGACTCCGATTCTCCCGAACCTAGGGTGATCGAAGAAGTCCGAAGCAGCACGGAGGAACTGATTCGGTTCGGGGCTTCGTCCAGCCCATTGGAGGTCATCGCCGTAGTCCCCTCGATCGAGGCGTGGCTCTTCGCTGCTCCAGAAGCGATTTCGCGGGCTTTGGGGGAGAAGGTGACGGACGAATTGGCGACCCTCGGTAAAAGGGATCCCAAAGGTGTCCTACAGGTGCTCGCGGCTCGAACCCAAAGGACGTGGAACTTCGACGAGGTGCTTCATCAACTCCATCCTCTCGAGATCGAACGAATTCGCGCTCTGCCGGAGGTTTCCACCCTGTTCACGTTCCTTCGAGAGATGCAGAAAGAAGACCAGGCGGCCTGATCGTGCTTGGCTCACACCCACTCGACTCGCCAAGAACGCTGAAGTAGTACCGGAGACTTCCTCATGTCCCTCTATCACGAACACGCCCTCGCGATGACCCGCCGCCACTTCTTCCAGCAAGGCGCACTCGGCCTCGGCACCGCCGCTCTGTCGTCGCTCTTGCCGGGCCAAGCGGAAGCGGCGAAGCGGACCGGCGGGTTGCCCGAGTTGCCGCACTTCGCGCCGAAGGCGAAGCGGGCGATCTACCTCTTCATGTCGGGGGCACCGTCGCAGATCGATATGTGGGACCACAAGCCGAAGATGGCGGCGATGTACGACAAGGATCTGCCCGACTCGATCCGCAAGGGGCAGCGTCTCACGACGATGACCTCGGGCCAGACGCGCTTCCCCATCGCGCCGTCGAAGTACAAGTTTTCGCAGCACGGCAAGGCCGGGACGTGGGTCAGCGAACTGTTGCCGTACACCTCGCGCATCGTGGACGATATTTGTCTCCTCAAGGCGGTCCACACCGAGGCGATCAACCACGACCCGGCGATCACCTACATCTGCACGGGGCAACAGATCCCCGGCAGGCCGAGCCTCGGCGCGTGGCTGAGTTACGGCCTCGGCGCGGAGACCGACGACCTCCCCGCGTTCGTCGTGATGACCCCGTCGTGGACAGGACGCAAAGACGCTCAGGCGCTCTACAACCGGCTATGGGGCAGCGGCTTCCTGCCTAGCAAACATCAAGGCGTTGCCCTCCGCGCGCAGGGCGACCCGGTGCTGTACCTGTCGAATCCCGCCGGCGTCTCGCCGACGACGCGCCGGCGCATGCTCGACACGCTCGCCCGGCTCAACCAGAAGCACCTCGACGAGGTGGCCGACCCCGAGACGCAGGCCCGCATCGCGCAGTACGAGATGGCGTTCCGCATGCAGACCAGCGTGCCGGGGCTGATGGATCTCGGCCAGGAGCCGCGCGCGGTGCGCGACCTCTACGGGCCGGACATCGACAAGCCCGGTTCGTTCGCCTACTGCTGCCTGATGGCCCGGCGCATGGTCGAGCGCGGCGTGCGCTTCGTCCAACTGTTCCACCGCGGCTGGGACCAGCACGGCAACATCGCGGGCGACCTGCCCAACCAGGCGCGCGACATCGACCAGGCGAGCTACGCCCTCATCCGCGACCTGAAGCAGCGCGGCATGCTCGACGACACGCTCGTCATCTGGGGCGGCGAGTTCGGCCGGACGATCTACTGCCAGGGCGGGCTGACGAAAGAGAATTATGGCCGTGACCACCACCCGCGCTGCTACAGCATGTGGATGGCGGGCGGCGGCATCAAGCCCGGCATCGTCCACGGCGCGACCGACGACTTCAGCTACAACGTGACCGAGAACCCGGTCCACATCCACGAGCTGAACGCCACGACGCTGCACTGCCTCGGCATCGACCACCGGAAGCTGACGGCCAAGTTCCAGGGGCTGGACGTGCGGCTGACGGGCGTAGAGGAGGTCGGCCCGGTGAAGGCGATTTTGGCGTGAGGGATCGGGAGGACTGATGCGCCCCTGTCCGGCAATCGCTGCTCACGAGCTAAAAGTTACGAGAACCAGCATCTTCGCGACAGGGATTCCTGCCTTCTCGAACTTTTCACCGAAAATTGCTTGATTCCAGTCAATTCTCTTGTACCGGCTCCCTGAGCCTGGTAATTATAGATCATCCCTCATTTTGTAGGTGCGTTCTTCGCACAGGCGGTTGGGATAAGGAGTCTATTCTATGGTGTATCGAACCGGAGGTCGGCGGACTGGTTTCACACTCGTCGAATTGCTCGTCGTCATTGCCATCATCGCGGTGCTCATCGGCTTGCTCCTGCCAGCCGTGCAGAAGGTTCGCGCGGCTGCTTCCCGCATGCGATGCCAGAACAACCTCAAGCAACTCGGTATCGGCGTCCATGCCTTCTACGATGTCAATACGACCTTGCCTACCTACTTCGGTATCTTTCCGGCGGCTAACGGTGGCGTGTATCCGTCGAGCAACCGGGCCAGCATGTACGGAAGCTGGTTCGCTCATCTCATGCCTTACGTCGAGCAGGACAACGTGTGGAAGATCACCATGGCCGACATCGCCAGCTCGGGGTGGAACGAACCCCACTATACTTCCCCGCCGACGTATATCCCTGGTAGTGGCACGACCATAATCCACTACAACGGTCACGATTACATTTCTCAACCGGGCAGTTCAGTAGGCGGTTCCGGGTACACTCCCGACGGCATCTGGATCGATAGTGTCCACCCGGTCGCCTTCAAAGTTCTCAAGTGCCCCTCCGACCCCAGTTCTCCCACGGGCCAGGTTTACGGCGGCTCCTGGGGCTCGACCAATTACCTGGCCAACTACAATGCCTGGTCGCAGAACTCCTCTGGCCTGTGGGCAACGCCGGTCAGCTTCGCCACGTTCACCGACGGCACCTCGAACACGGTCCTGTTCGGGGAAGGCTACGCCAATTGTGACACCATCGGCCGCATCGCCCTGTATTCGTGGTACTACCACAATTTCGGCCTCGATTGGTATCAGCAACCCAACACCCTGATGTTCCAGGACAACCCTGCGGTGAAGGACTGCGACAACTGGCGATCCCAGTCGGCGCACACCGGCGGGATGAACATTGGCCTCGCCGATGGCAGTGTCCGGTCGGTCAGCCCGTCCATCTCGCAAAAGACCTGGACCAGCGCCCTACTTCCCAGCGACGGCACTCCGCTCGGCAACGACTGGTGATCCAAGGGAGTCACGCGATGTGTTTCGCCACCCGCTGGGTTCTGCTCGGCCTCGTCGTCGCCCCGTTGGCCGGTATGGGCTGCACCAAGGCTCTTCCCAAATCGGTGCCCGTCGAGGTCCAGGGGACGTTGACGACCGAGTCGGGCAAGCCGCTCGACGCGCTCCTTCTCCGCTTCCATCCTCAGGAAGAAAAGAACGCGACGGGGAGCGTTCTTACCTGCGTCACCGAGGAGAAAGGCACCTTCGTCGGGCAGTGCCTTCCTGGGAAGTACAAGGTGACCGTCCTGGCAATCCCTGTCCAATACGGCGGCAGCCCCGCTTCGGTGACGACCACGGCGACGGTCGGGAAGTCCACGGTCACGCTCCAGGGGTTTTACAATTCCCCTGCGGATACGCCCTTGGAAATCGACATCCCCGCAGAGGGCAAACGCAATGTGGTCTTCACGGTGAAGACGCGCTGAACCTGCGATCGGTCAGGACGATTCGTCGTGCGACTTCGAATACGCCTGCATCACGTCCGGCAATTCCCGGCGAGTTTCTCACGTCTATCGTATCACCCCAGCGCCCGCAGCATCCCCGCCGCCTCGTGCAGCGTCTCGCCGTACTCCATCTCGGGCCGCGAGTCGGCCACGATGCCGCCGCCGACGGGGAAGGCGTACCAACCGCCCGCGTAGGTGAAACCGCGGATGATGATGCTCGTGTCGAAACTCCCGTCGAAGCCGACGTGGCCGAGGCTGCCGCAGTAGGAGCCGCACGGTCGGCTGATGGAAGTCGTCGATCCCGCGACGCGGGAGGCGCTGGTCCTTCTGGCAGCCGCACCCGAATTGCTCCAAGAATCTCGACGCGCTGGGCAGGGATCGTAGATGGTGTGCGCCCGCGAGGCGGGTGGCCAGGCGCCGCGCCCAGCGAGTTCGACGATCCGGCGAGTGGCTAGCTCAAGCGAATGTCATGCCGCAAACTTGGGCAATGATGAGATTGCAATAGCTAGGCTTCGCCCTTCAGCTGCCCTCCTATCCCGGATTCCCGGACTCGTCTGGACACACTACCACGGCTTTGCCTAGATTGTGTGACTCGAGCAGACCCACGGGAACCCGTCAGGAGGACGACCTCATGAGCGACCGATGCGCCGGATCGGCATTCGAGTCCTACCGCGCTCGCCGCTATTTCCCCGAACTCGACGGCGTCCGCGCGCTGTGCGTGCTGCTCGTCGTCACTGTCCACCTCTACGACGCCCACGAGCGCTGGTGGTGGCTGGCCGGGGCGCGTGGCGTGACGGTGTTCTTCGTCCTCAGCGGCTACCTCATCACGTCGCTGGGCCTGCGCGAGGAGGCGGAGCGCGGCGCGCTGTCGCTGGCGGCATTCTACGTCCGCCGGTGCTGTCGGCTGCTGCCGCTGTACTACCTCACGCTGGGGGCCTACTGTGTCCTCATCTTCGGCCTGGGTGTGGGCGGGCCATCGCTCCGGGAGACGATGACGGAGGCGCTGCCTTACTACGTCACCTATTTTCAGGAGATCCCGTTCTACTCGCTACTCATCGGCGGGGGGCGCGACCTGCCATTCTTCCATTCCTGGTCGCTCGGGATCGAAGAGAAGTTCTACCTCGTCTGGCCGCTCCTGGCGTTCGTCCTCTGGCGCGGCAGGCCGCGCCGCCGGTTGACGGGGGCCGTCGTCCTCCTGACGGCCTTCGCCCTCGCGCCGTTCGTCTTGGGACAGGAGATGCGCCTCGTGGGCCGCTGCCTGTTCAGCTACTTCCACCTGCTCGTCGGCTGCGTCGTCGCCATGCTCCTGCACGATCGGCACAACTTCGGCCACCTGCGCTTCCTCGGTCGGGCCGGCTGGCGGCTGCTCGCTCTCGGCGTGTTCGTCGCGATCCACTTCGCGACGCCCTGGGTCGCCGAGCCTTCCCACGCGGGCAACGCGCTGCATGCGCTCTACGGCATCGCCTGTGCCGTCCTGCTCGTCGCCCTGGTGACGGGCGGGGGGTTGCTCGACCGCCTGCTGGCCTGGGGGCCGCTCGCCCTGGTGGGGAGGCTGTCCTACGGCATCTACCTCGTCCACCTCTTCGCCATCGTCGCGGCGTATCGCCTCGTCCCCGCCTGGGGTGGCGCGGCGACGAGCGCCCTGGTGTACTTCACGGCGTGCGGCCTGTCCGTCGCGGCGGCGTGGCTTCTCGCGCTGGCCGTCGAGCGGCCCGGCATCGAGATGGGTCGCCGCTGGTCGCGCCGACTCCTCGACCGCGCGGCGGGCGAGGCTTGCCGAACGCCCTCCGCAGCGTGAATCGATGCGGAACGTGGGGGGGACTTCGACTCCTGCGCGGATATACTTCATAGTGCGGGGGGGAGGGGTCGGCTTCCTTGTCGATCCCCGCGATCTGAATCGAGAGGTCCAACCATGTCAACCATCAATGGAAAACAAGAGTCTCCAACGATCTTGGTGGTCGATGACCATCCAGCGACACTTCCGCAGTTCGGCGAACGACTCGAGAGGTTCGCCTCCCGTGTGATTACCGTCGCTACCTCAGCGAGGGCGCTAGAGGTGCGCCGACTCGATTCTGGCCCCTTGCTCTGCCTCGTCGATCTGAAGATGCCCGACGGAACCGGAGCCGAAGACGTAGGCTTGCAACTCATCGAAAAACTGTCTCGGCAACCCCGAACGCTGGTGATCGCCTTCTGCTCTTGCGACGAGGTCGATCCCAGTCACGATAGAGCGCGGTACGCGGGCGCGGTTGCATTCATCCGCAAGGACATCGACCCCGAAGACCTCGACGCGAAGGTAGGGGCGTGCCTCGCGCAACTGAAGCGAGACCTTCCCAGGCGTCCCGTTGGGATGGGCGTCCCGCAACCAATCGATCCGAGATCGGCACGGAAACTTCGGGAAGAGAGGGAATGGTTGGGCCATCCTGAAAACATCGAAGCCTACGCGGGCGAGGTCGTCGCCTTATTCAATGGCGTGGTTTGGTGTCACGGCCCCGACCATCTGTCCACGTTCCAGGCGGTCCGAACCAAGATCAACCGGCACGCTGGCGAACCTGGTCTTCCTGGACTACACGATTTGCTGTACCTCGTCATTCCTGACTGGAAGAATTTCTCCGAATCTCCTTGGGCTGAAGAGTAAGGTCTTGGGCTCTCCCTGCCGCTAACCCCAACGATCCAGAGGCCCCATGAGCGGATTGCTCGATGAGCCGTACTTCCGAGCGGGACTCTTCCCGTCCTTGTTGCGACGTGGGAAGTCGCAGACGCCTCGTTTCCTCGTCAAAACGAGTTGGGAGGTAGGTAGTCCGCAATCTACGATACCAGAGTTTCAACGGTTCGATTCCTTGCTCGTTTTGGATGACCTCTTCGTTTCCGTGATCCCATTCACATACCACCATGACTATCCGATCCTGACTACTCCTATAGTGGACCCCGATAACTGGACCACTCGATAAGCTATCGAGTGATCCAAGAAAGGGGAACGAAATGGGACGACAGCGGAAGAATTACTCGGCGGCGTTCAAAGCCCAGATCGCGCTGGCCGCGATTCGGGGTGACTG
>JANXSH010000549.1 GCA_025356615.1 Planctomycetia bacterium
TCGACCGCGCGGCGGTAGTCCTCGAGGGCATCGCCGAAGTAGAGGAATCGTTCCCAGACGAAGGCTCGCCCCAGCAAGGCCTGGAGGTCGTCCGGTCGAACCTCGAGGTATCGGTTCAGGCACTGGAGCGCCTGGTCGAGCCGATAGCCGTTGAGGTAGAACTGGATGAGGACTTCCAGGATCCAGGGGGCGTGAGGACTCCCCCCGTCGGCGAGGGCGCGAAGATAAGCCTCGGCCTGTCCTTCGCCACGCTGCATGTCAGCTAGCCTGGATTCCACGGCGATCGCTTCCGCGTCCCAGTTCAGATCGCGACACCGCCGCAGGTGGCGCGCGAAGGTGTCCTCCCCGCGAGCCAAGCGAGCGATTCGCGTGGCCAGGAAGTGGCC
The DNA here is from genome assembly GCA_025356615.1 of Planctomycetia bacterium. GTDB lineage: Bacteria > Planctomycetota > Planctomycetia > Gemmatales > Gemmataceae > JANXSH01. Next base: position 387 of record JANXSH010000549.1, read on the forward strand.
CTTGCCGCTGGAGGACCACACCCCGAGGTATTCGTCCACCAGCTGGCCCGCGCGAACGTAGTCGCGATCCGCGAGGGCTTGTTCCGCTTTCCGGAACGAACCTTCGACCCGGAAGAGCCAGAACCCTGCCCCACCTATGAGCGCGAGACACAGCACGGCTCCCAATAGGAACCGGCGCTTGCCGCGCAGGACAGCCCAACGGCGCGAAGACTCGGGCATGGGTCGATCTCGGAGGCGGAGTTCGAGGACGGGATCTGGCCTGCCAACATCGTACTCGATTCGCAGACAGAAGCCCAGGCGATCCCTTTTCCATCGCCTGATTGGGTGTGGCAAAGACTTTCGGGAGGGGCATACGAGCGGAGAACGAAGCCCGACGCGCTAGCGAGGGATGACTTTCACGTCCCCCGTCGTGGCCCGCTTCCCTCGCTGGCGCGTCGGGCTTTCACACCCCCCGTCGTGGCCTGCCTCCCTCGCTGGCGCGTCGGGCTTTCACGTCCCCCGTCGTGGACGGTATTGGGGTGAGGGGTTCTTCCGTGGCATCGACTCTCACCCTGGACCCCTCGCCCTCTGAAGTACAAGGGGGCGAAGAGAGCAAGCGCAAGCTCACACGATCGCCGCGACCGCCGCGCCAACTTCCTCCGTCTTCGCGGTGCCTCCGAGGTCGGGCGGTAGACCCTTACCGCCCTTCAGCAGCTTCGCGACCGCTTCACGCATCGCGTCGGCGGCGGCGACGTGGCCGAGGAAGTCCAGCATCAGCCCCGCCGAGAGGATGGCGGCGAGCGGGTTGGCGATGCCCTTGCCCGCGATGTCCGGCGCGGAGCCGTGGACCGGCTCGAACATGCTCGGGAAGATCCGCTCCGGGTTGATGTTGGCGCTCGCGGCCATGCCCATACTGCCGGTGATGATCGCGCTGAGGTCCGTCAGGATGTCGCCGAAGAGGTTGCTGGCGACGACCACGTCGAACGACTCGGGTCGCCGAACGAAGTCCATCGCCGCCGCATCGACGAGGAGCGATCCGGCCTGGATGTCGGGGTATTCCTTCGACACGTCCGCGAAGACCTCGTCCCAGAGGACCATGCCGAACTGCTGGGCGTTGGACTTCGTGATCGACGTGACCTTCTTGCGGCGCTTGCGGGCAGCTTCGAAGGCGGCCCGCATGATGCGATCGCAGCCGCGCCGCGTGAAGACGTTCGCCTGCACGGCGAGCTCGTGCGGCATGCCCTGGTAGAGCCTGCCGCCGATCGGGGCGTACTCTCCCTCGGTGTTCTCGCGGTAGACGACCATGTCGATCGCGCCGGGCTTCTTGGCGAGGACCGCCCCCGTGACGGGGTCATGGTCGCACAGGGGGCAGGGCACGCCCGCGTAGAGGTACGCGGGGCGATAGTTGAGGTACTGGTCGAACTTGCGCCGCATCGGCAGGAGGAGGCCGTGTAGTGTGATGTGGTCGGGAACGTCGGGGTGGCCGATGGCACCGAGCAAGACGCAATCGTGTCCCTTCAGGATCTCCCACCCGTCGGCGGGCATCATCATGCCGGTCTTCTTGTACCACTCGCCGGACCACGGCAGGCGGTTCCAATCGACCCGGCCTCCGTGCTTTCGCAGGGCCGCGTCGCTGACGCGGATCGCCTGCTCGATCACCTCGGGGCCGATGCCGTCGCCGCCGATGACGGCGATACGGGAAACTGTCATTGCATCATCCTCGCCGGAAGGCTATATCACGGTCCGACTGCGCAAGCCCACGGGGAAGGCCGAGGTCGGATCCTATCCGATGTACGCAACGGGGCAAACGAGTCAAGACGCGGGAGGGGGAACCTCGATGAGAGGGAGACACTGGAAGGCGAAAATGGTGGCCCTGTGCCTGTTGGCGACCCTCGGCGGATGCCAGGGGACGCAGAACTGGAGCGGCGAAGTCGATCCGCTCTTGGGGGGGGCACGCCTCCCCTCTGGCCCGGCCCTGCCTTCCCTCGGTCGGCCCTCCACACCGGGCGCGGAAGACCCGCGCGCCGGCGAAGTGCCGCCGCTGCGAGTAGGCGGAACCTCGACGAGCACTGCCGCGCTCGCCGTCGGCCCTGGGTCCAGCGACAACACTCCCGCCGTGCCCGCTGTCACCATCCAGGTGCCGCGCCCCCAAGGATCACAGGCTCCCGTCACGCCGACGAATCCCATCGCGCCGACGGCTGGCTTTGCCGTCGCTCCGGCGTCGACAACGGGCGGCTTGTCCTACGAGCAGGTCCAGCAAGCGCTGGCCGCGCGAGGCGTCACCGAGCAACACATCGAGACCACCGGGAAGCCGGGCGAATGGCACTTCTGGTGTGTCATCCCCATCCCCAACGACCCATCCTTTCGCCGCAATTTCGAGGCGAATGCGGTCGGAGCTGGTGGCCTGAACGCAATGCGTGCGGTCCTCGAAGACATCGAACAGGTTCGATGAGTTGCCTCCTTCTCAACCCGCGTGGATCAGCACCTGCGTCCCGTTGGGCAACTGGAATCGGGCGGCCTTCCCCTTCGGGATCAGATACTCCTCGCCGTCTTCCATCCGGCGCCCGACCGGCTCGAGCAACTGGGTGCCGTTGATGGGCGGGCGAATCCCGCCGCCCCGTCGGGGGACGCCGTTGAGCATCATCACCCCGTCGGACACCGCGCGGAGCAGGAAGTGCCCCCGGCTCACCCAGCTGTCCCGACCGTTCACGTCGTGGGTCAACACGGGCTGGCCGGTCTCGGGAACGATGCGCGTCGGGACGTAGGCCGGGTCAAGGTACGGAACCTCCCCCCCTTGCTGACGGCCGACCACGACCGGCCGGCTCGGGTGTAGTGAGAGCAGCGATTCCGTCGCCGTCCGCCCGGAAGAGGTCGTTCGTGGATCGGACCAGAGCGTCAGACTGCCTGTGCCCGAGAAGGAGAGACTGGCGTGGGAGTTGCTGGAATCGTCCTCCCATTCGTCCGGGTCGAGGTCCGGCGAGGGCGCGAAGTCCAGCTGGTCTGGGTCGTCGTTCATGGACGTTCCTACTTCAGGCGCTCGAGAAGAGGCGAACCATGCCTTGGCGACCTCCGCTCCTGATGGCACTTCCTATTTTAGCACACGGGAGGGGAATGGGAATGCGGCTGCCAGGATTTGGCACGTCCGATAGGTCCGCCGGGGATCACCGCAGGGTCACTTGACTCCCGCGTCTAGCGTAAGCGAAAACCCGACGGCTGTCCACTCCTGCCACCCCTCGGGGTGTGACTATGGGAGTAGGCGAAGCCCAGCGATTGCAATCGCTGGGCTTGGGGCAGCGCCTCTCATTTGCCTACTCCCGTAGTCACACCCCACCCCTCGAACCAGTGGTCCGTCTGGACGAATGTTGCTCCACTCGAGAACTATTCGGATAGCCTTCGAGTCGCTGCATTGACTTTGCGAACGTCTCGAGGTGTCGATAGTAGTTTACCCATTCGGGGTAAAATACCGTCGACACCTCGCCCTTCACGCAACGGTATTGGGGCTAGACCTACGCCCCCGCGTCGGCGGCCGCCGCCACCTCCTCCAATACATGGGCCGGCGCTTCCATCACGCCTTTGCACTTCGGGTACTTGCCGCAGCCGAGGAACCAGCCCTTCTTGCCCTCGCGCAGCTTCATCGGCCCGCTGCAATTCGGGCACGTCTCGGTGATCGTCACCGCAGGGGCCACCTTCTTCGGCGGCGGGTCGGGCAGGTTGAGTTCCTTCCGCAGTTCCGCCGTCACCTGCTTGTAGTTGCGGCACTTCGGATACGCGGTGCAGCCGAGGAACGGGCCGCGCGGCCCCTTACGCATGGCCATCGGGCTGTTGCACTTCTCGCACTTCAGGCCGAGGTCCACCTGCACGACCGGCTTGCCGTCGGCATCGACATCCTTGGCGTTCTTGCACGTCGGGTAGCCCGTGCAGGCCAGGAACGGCCCGCGCCGTCCGCTGCGGATCACCATCGGCTTGCCGCACTTCTCGCAGGTGTACTCCGTCGCCTGCGCGGTCACCACCGGCTTGCCGTCGTCGCCGATGTTCATCGTCGTCTTGCACTCGGGGTAGCCTGAGCAGCCGAGGAATTGTCCGCCACCGCCCTTGCCAGTCTTGCGGCTGGTGCGCAGGAGCATCGGCTTTTGGCAGGTGGGGCATAAGTGTTCGGTGACGATCGGCTCCTCACGCGCCTCCTCGCCCTCGCCCGGCTTGAAGTACTTGCAGCCCTCCTTGAACCCGGAGCAGCCGACGAACTCGCGCCTCGTCTTCTTGCTGAAGTTGCGAACGAGAGGCTTGCCGCACTTCGGGCACATCTCGCCGGTTTCCTGGCCGCGCTTGGTCGGCATCTTCTCCTCGGCCGCCGTCAGCGCCTCGGAGAACGGCCCCCAGAACTCGTCGAGTAGGTCGCGCGATTTGCGCTTATCGACCTCCACCTCGTCGAGTTCCTCCTCCATGTGCGAGGTGAACTTCAGGTCCATGACGCGCGGGAAGTGTTCGACGAGCAGGTCCGTCACGGTCTTGCCGATCTCGGTGGCGTAGAACCGCCGCTCGCGCACCTCCACATAGGCACGGTCCGGCGACGTGATCTTGCTGATGATCGTGGCGTAGGTACTCGGCCGGCCGATGCCCTCCTTCTCGAGCGCCTTGACGAGCGACGCCTCGTTGAAGCGCGGCGGCGGCTTCGTGAAGTGCTGGCTGGCGGCGAGGTCGAGGCGGTCCTGGGGCTGGCCCACCGCGACGTTCGGGATCTCGGCGTCGTCCTGCTTGCCGCCGCCGCCCGTGAGGACTCTGCGGTAGCCGTCGAACTTCATCACCTTGCCCTGGGCGCGGAACAGACCCTTGGCGTCGGCCTTCGTCGCGGTCGCCGTCACCTCGACGTTGGTGACGGCGAAGATGGCCGGCTTCATCTGGCTGGCGACGAATCGCTGCCAGATCAGCGTGTAGAGCCGGAGCTGGTCGCCGTGCAACCCCAGGCGCGTGACGCGCTCGGGGGTGTACGACACGTCCGTCGGGCGGATCGCCTCGTGGGCCTCCTGGGCCGACTTGCCCGACGTGAAGTAGTTCGCCTTCTCCGGCAAATACGCATCGCCGAAGGCCGACTGGATGTGCGACCGCACCGCGCCGAGCGCCTCGTTCGAGACGCGCGTGCTGTCGGTTCGCATGTAGGTAATGAGGGCGACGGCCCCCTCGGCCCCGAGGTCCACGCCCTCGTAGAGCCGCTGCGCCGTCTGCATCGTCCGGCTGGCGGCGAAGTGCAGCCGGATGTGCGCCTGCTGCTGGAGCGTGCTGGTGATGAACGGCGGCGGTGCCCTCTCGGCGCGGTCCTTCTGCTCGAGCTTCGACACGACGTAGTGTGCCGTGTCGAGGGCGTTGGCGACGGCCATCGCGGCGGTCTCGTTCACAGGCTCGAACTTGGCCGCGTTCCACTCCGCGAGTTCGGCCTGGTAGGTGCCCTCGGGCAACTCTTGCGCCTTGGCCTTCTTGCGCGGCTTGGCCTCGCCCTCCTCCTCGTCGGCCTCGGCGGCATCGGCCCCGGCCTTGTGGATCGACAGCGGCTTGGGGTAGCCCGGTAGGGATATCGTCCCCGATGGGGCGAGCAGCGCGGTCAGTTTCCAGTATTCCTCGGTCTTGAACGCCTCGATCTCGCGCTCGCGATCGACGACGAGGCGCAGCGCGACCGACTGGACGCGGCCGGCGCTCGAGCCGATCGCGACCTTCTTGCCGAGCAGGCTACTCAGCGGGTAGCCGACGACCCGGTCGAGCATGCGGCGGGCTTCCTGGGCCTGCACGCGGCTCATGTTGATCTTGCCGGGGTTGGCCATCGCGGCCTGGATGGCGGTGCGCGTGATCTCGTTGAACGCGACGCGGTACGTCGTGGCGTCGTCCAGGCCGAGCGCCTGTTCGATGTGCCAGGCGATGGCCTCGCCCTCGCGGTCGGGGTCGGTCGCCAGGAAGACGCGGTTGGACTTGTTCGCTTCCTTCCTCAACTCGGCGAGGATGTCTTTGGCCGTGCGTCGGCCCTTGCTCTTGCCCTCCTCGCGCTCGACGACGACGTAGGTCGGCACCCAGCCTGCCGCGATATCGACGCCGGCGACCTGCTCGCCCTTTTTGCGACGGCGCGGCAGGTCGCGGACGTGGCCGTAGCTCGCCAGCACCTTGAAGTTGTTGCCCAGATATTTATTGATCGTCTTCGCCTTCGACGGCGATTCGACGATGACGAGATCCTGGTTGAACGTCCCTTTGGCCGATGAGCTGGCGCGCGGCTTCTTGGTGACCGCCGCGCCGTCCCCATCCGCCGGGGGGGCGCTGGCCTTGCGACGACTCGGCGTCTTGGGGGCCGCGTCGGTATCGGTCTGCTTCTTGCGTGGTGGCACTGCCTTCTCCTGTTGCCCGAGGTGCTTCGAGGGATCACTTCTGCACCCTACGCCCAGGGGTTGCAACCCCTGGGCTTGGTGCCCCAAGATCCCCCGACGCCCCTCCTCTCTCGGTTGCCGTTGTACTGTGTTCCAGACTCGCTACAATCATCAACTCATGCGAAGTCCGCATCTCACCCATACTATACAGGTGCGCGGGATGTCAAGCCCCCGCGGTAGACTCGGGCATCGATGCTGTCGCTGTAAATGAGGACTGGATATGGCCTTCAATCCGTTTAGCTGGTTTCGGGATCACCAAAAGGGCGTGATGATCGGCCTCATCGGCCTGTGCATGGTCATCTTCATCTTCCAGTTCGGCCCCGGCGATGCGTTCAACCGCTGGCTCAACGTCGGCGGTCGCGCGTCGGGCGAGGTCGTGGCCACGATCCACGGTAAGAAGGTCCTCGAAGGCGACATCAGCAAGATGGCCTTCCGGCGCAAGGTCGCCAGCGAATTCCTCAACGTGACGGTCATCGAGGGCCACAAGGAGGTCGTCAAGGATCTCTCCAAGCGCATGGCGGACCTGTCGAAGGACAGCGGGGATCTGAAGGAGTCGCCCACCTTCGCCGGGGTTCGCAAGATCCTCCAGGAGTATGAGTTCGCCTGGGAGCAGCTCAAGATGCTCTCCAGGCCGCAGAGCCGCCAGATCGTCCAGCAAATGCTGGAGAGCTACATCGGAAAGATCAGCCAGAAGTTTCGCGAACTCGAAGACGGTGCCGCGAAGCTCAACCTGACGACCGAAGAGCGCTTCGTCTTCCAACAGGTCGTCACACTGCTCGGCTACCAACGCTACAACCTGGCGCGCAACCCGGCGGTCCCCTACTTTGGCGGCTCCACTACCGAAGACATCCTCGACTTCCGCCTCTGGCAGCTCCAGGCCGATCGGCTAGGGATCAAGTTGACCGACGCCGATGTCATCAAAGAGATCATCGGCGAGACTGCCGGTAGCGAAGTCCTGAAGGCCGACAAGTCGTTCGCCGACCAGGAGCAGGTCAAGAATTTCATCGCGGCCCGCGGCCGGGACAAGGCTTCCACGTTCACCGCCGCCGACCTGATGGATTCGCTCCGCGAGGAGTTCCGCGTCGTCATGGCTCAGGGCGTGCTGCTCGGCATCGAATCGGGTGCCCGCTCCTACCGCGCGGAGCTGAAGACCTCCGTCACGCCGTCGTTCGCCACGCCGGACGAGTTCCTCGATTTCTACCGCGAGCAGAGGACGGCCCTGCGCGTCAAGTTGTTCCCGATCACGGCGGAAAGTTACCTTTCTCTCATCAAGGACAGTCCTACCGAGACCGAGTTGCAGGCGCGCTTCGATCGCGGGGCCAAGGTCGAGCCGATGCCCTACTCCCGCGAACCGGGCTTCAAGCAGTCCCGTCGGATCAAGGTCGAGTATGTCGTCGCCAGCCCCGAGGACCCTTTCTACAAAGAACAGGCTCGGAAGGACTCCGAAGCACTGCGCAAACTCAGCGACCCGACGGGCCGCCTCAGCAGTACCCTCCTGGGCCTCCTCGCGCCGGGCGTCACCGGGATGGTCCCCATCGCCCTCGACCCGCTCGGTAAGGATTTCGACGATGTCCTCTCCAAAGACTACGCCTGGTCCTACGACCAACGAGACAGCCTCGACGCGATGGAGAAGAAGAGCGCCAAGGTCCATGATAGCAGCGTCGTCAACCCCGTCTCGGTTGCCTCGCTGGTCGGCGGCAGTTTCGGCGGGCCGACCCTCTCGGGCCTCGTGGCGACGCGGTCCCTGTGGTACTACCAGGAGCTGCGTCAGTCGGTGCCTTTCAACCTGCACCTGATGCTGTCGCAGTCCAACCCGCAAAACCTCTTCGGTGCCGCCGCGATGGCGGCGCAGGCGATGCCGGACCCGACGCCGCGTTCGCTCTTCGAGCCTCAGATCGTGGCGGCGAAGCAGGCCTCCCTCGCCGCGAACGCGCTGCGGACCAACTACTTCACGATGGAAACCGAGTTGGGCAAACTCAGCAAGAAGCCCGCCGAGGCCAGGGCGTACATCGCCAAGGCCGTCCAGGACTACAATCTGAGCCCCTACTCGATGCCCACGGCTCGCACGCCCCAGGACATCCTCGAGGATCTGAAGAACAAGAAGAACACGCTGAACCTCGACCTGCTCCGCGCCGGCATTCTAAACCTTCGGCTGGGCACCTGGAGCCTCGCCGAGAACAAGCCGCAACACTCGATCGAGTTCGTCCGCTTCCTGCTCACGGGCAACGGCCCCTACCTGGCGATCGAGGGCGGGAGCATCCCCACCTCGAAACAGGAACTCCTCTTCTGGCGGACTGAAGACTTCCCGGCCGAGGAGCGTACCTTCCCGCAGGTCCGCGCCGAGGTTCTCGCCGCCTGGAAACTCGACAAGGCGCGAGTGCTCGCCCGCGCCCATGCCGAGAAGCTCGAGAAAGCGGTCAACGAGCTGAAGGCCATCCCCGCCGACGCCGAGCGCTTCCTCAAGGAGCAGAAGCTCACCTCCTTCGAGTTGGAGAACGTCTCGCAGCTCGCGGCCCCTCCGAAGGAAGTCCTTTCGGGGGTCAACACCGAGTATCGCCCGTACCAGATGCCCGAGGACAAATTCGAGGTGTTCCCGTTCCCGCCGCGGGATTCGCGCGGTGAACTTGGTCCCTTCGTCAAGCAACTCATGAAGCTGGAACGGCACGGCGATGCGACCGTCATCGTCGATATGCCCGCCAAGACGTACTACGTCGCGGTGCTGGTCGATCGCAAAACGCCGGACCTCGCGGAATTCAAGAGCGTCTATGTCCGCTCGCCGTGGTCCGATCCGATGTACCTGGCGCTCCAACGGCAGCGCCGCGAGGAGTACCGCAAGGGGGTGATGGAGCAGCTCCGCCGCGATGCCAACTCCGACCTCGACAAAGAGGGCCGATTCAAGCTCCCCGAGTCGGTTCGCAAGGGCGACGCGGGGCAGTTCGAGGGGGAGTGACAACGTTCGCGTCTACACCACCAAATCGGGAAGCCGGTGAGCGGCTAAAGCCATCCTCTAACCCTCCCCGTCAAGAGGGAGGGGGAGCCAGACCGGGTTGCCTCCGGTCCCCCCTTCCCTTTAGGGAAGGGGGTTAGGGGGTTAGGTCGGACCAGCAGCGCTGTGTGATCTCCCCTTCACCCCGAATCGTGTCAAACTTTGTGTACCCCCACCCCATCCGCCTGCGCGGCCCCTGGGAATACGAGCCGATCGGCGGTGATCGACCCCCACCCCGCAGGCTGAACGTCCCTTCTCCCTGGCCCGACGCCGATTTCGTCGGTCGGGTCAGGCTCGTTCGCCGGTTCGGCTACCCCGGCACCCTCGACCCCCACGAGCGTGTCTGGTTGCGCCTACCCGCGCTTCCTGAAGGGGCATCACTCCACCTCAACGGCACGAGGTTCGATGTCGCAAGGGAAATGGACATCTCCGATCACCTGCGTCCGCGAAACGAGCTGCGAATCGAGATCGACCTCGACTCCCGCGTCCAACCGATCTGGGAAGGCGCGGCGCTCGAGGTGCGCGCCCTCGCTTACCTCGACGCCCTCGAAGTCGTGCGGACGCCGACGCACGTCGGCTTGCGCGGGGTCGTCGCCGGCTCGATCGATTCGATGCTGGAACTGTACCTCGTCGCAGACCGCCGTCCGATCGGCTACGCGACCGTCGCGCCCGGCGACGACCCGCACTTCGAGCTACTCGTCCCGGCTCGTCATGAGGACGGGTCCGAGGTGCGGAGCCTGCGCCTCGATCTGGTCTGCGGCGCGGTTGTATGGTACACCTACGAGACCAACCCCGAGTAAGGAGAAGCACCGCATGGAGATCCAGTCGCTAAAAGTGTTCCTCACCGACGCCGATGTCGCCGGCCTCGCCGCCGAACACTTGCCCGAGAACGACAGCATCGAGGGTCTCCAGGTCCGCCTCACGCCCGAGGGCGTCCTGGTCCAGGGCCAATACGCGACCGGGTTCGGCTTCAAGGTTCCCTTCGAGACGGTGTGGCAACTCAACGCGGCGGGGTCACGGATCGACGTGAAGCTCGACACGATCAAGGTGGCGGGCCTGCCCGGCGGCATGCTCCGCACCGTGTTGATGCGAATGGTCCGCGACAACGTCGAAAACCAGGTCGGGGTCAGCGTCGCGGATGACACCATCCATATCGATGTCCCCGTCGTCGCCCAGTCGCGCGGGGTCGAGGTCCGCGTGAACTTCACCGCCGTGCGGATGAGCGTCGGTGCCGCCGTCGTCGAGGTCCACGAGCCGGAAGCGTGAGCGACGGATTCGGGACGAGCCGGAAGCGTGACAGTAGTTTCAAGGATCACGGGACGGCGCTGGTTAGACCCCACCCCCCCCGCCCCCTCCCCTAAAAGGGAGGGGGAGCCGGAGGCATGTCTGACGGCTTCACGTCTCC
>JANXSH010001161.1 GCA_025356615.1 Planctomycetia bacterium
CACGGCGGCGGGGAAAGCCAAGCTGTCGGCGAAATCTACTGAAATGCCGTCCTCCCTGGACTGGACCGAGACGCCTAATAGACTGGTCAGCGAAGTAGCACGAGAGCCATCGCCGTTCGACGAGCAAATCCCGACAATTGACGTAGAATCAGGAAAGCTGCCGCCTGGGATCGCCCACGGAGTAATCGTGAACGATTCATCGAATGTTGAGGCCGACGGTCCTCCGAATCCGACCCTTTCGGGCGACGGCGCGACGCTCGCCGCACTCTCGAACAAACTAGTCGTTTCCACTGTTCGGTACGAACTCGGGGAGGAAATCGCGCGCGGCGGCATGGGCGTCGTCTACCGCGCGACCGACACGACCTTCGACCGGCCGGTCGCGGTGAAGGTTCTTCTCGGCGGTGCCGCGCGGCGGTTCGCCGACGAGGCCCGAATCACGGGGCAGCTCCAGCACCCGGCGATTCCTCCGGTCCATGACCTCGGGACACTCCCGGACGGCACGCCGTTCCTGGCGATGAAGCTCATCAAGGGTCAGACGCTCGAGCGCCTCCTGAAGGATCGGCCGGACCCGAGCGCCGACCGGGGGCGGTTCGTGGCGGCGTTCGAGCAGGTCTGCCAGGCGGTCGCCTACGCCCACTCGCACCGGGTCATCCACCGCGACCTGAAGCCCGCCAACGTCATGCTCGGGAGCTTCGGCGAAGTCCAGGTCATGGACTGGGGCCTCGCCAAGGTACTGGGCGAGGAAACCGTCGAAGACTCTGACCCGAATGCGACGACGGCACCGACTCTGGTGCGGAGTACCCGCGACTCGGATGATGACCGCACGCAGGCCGGGAGCGTCCTGGGCACCCCGGCCTTCATGCCCCCGGAGCAGGCGCTCGGGGCCATCGGGAAGGTGGACGCCCGGAGCGACGTGTTCGGCCTCGGCGGCATCCTGGCCTCGATCCTGACGGGCCAGCCGCCGTTCGCGTCGAGTTCGGCCGAAACGACGCGAATCAAGGCCGCTCAAGGTAAAGTCGAGGAGTGTTTTGCTCGGCTGGATGGCTGCGGTGCCGAGCCGGAACTCGTCCACTTGTGCAAGCGCTGCCTCAGCCCCGATCCCGCCGCCCGCCCGGCCGACGGGCGCGAGGTTGCGGAGGCGGTGGCCGCGCTGCGCCAGGCGGCGGACGAACGGGCACGGCAAGCGGATCTCGACCGCGTGCGCTCCGAAGAGCGGCGGAAACGGCGGCGGGTGCAACTGATCCTCACGGCGGTGGCCGTCGGCCTCTTCGCAACGGCGGGCGTGGCGGCCACCGTGATCGCCTTATGGCAGAGCGCCGAGCGGGCGAGGGGGGCGGCGGAAGTCGCGCAGGGCGAGGCCGAGTCGGCCCGCGATGCGGAGACAGCAACCCGCGAACGGCTGGCAGCCGTCGAATACGGGCGGACGATCCAGGTAGCCTACAGGGAGTGGCTGGACGACAACGCGGGGGTGACGGTGCAATTGCTCGCCACCACTAGCCCGGACCTCCGCGGCTGGGAATACCACTACCTGTACAACCTTTGCCACGCGAACCTGCTCACCTTGAAAGGCCACTTGTCCCAGGTCGTCTCGGCCGACTTCAGCCCCGACGGGGCGCTAATCGTGACTTCGGGCGAGGACAAGACAGTCAGGGTATGGGATGCGAATTCCGGGATCGAGTTGCGAAGTTTCACCTTACCCGAAGCAGGACATGGGATCGCAAAGTTTAGCAAGGACGGGAACCACATTTTCTGCACCTGGGGGCAGAATGGTTTAGTTCGTGTGTGGGACGCCAAATCGGGGGTCGAAGTCCACGCCCGTACATTCGATACAACAAGCGACCTCGGTGATGATCCCAAAAACCTCCGGGTGAGCGCCATGCGGCTCAGCCCGGATGGTTCACGGATCGTCACTGCCAGTTTCAGCGGGCAACTCCGACTGTGTGATGCGAAATCCGGTGCGGAACTTTTGGTATTCGAAGGTACGAGACCCAAAGGGAAAGCGATTGATCCGTCGAATATCGTTGCAATTTCTGTGAACTTTAGTCCGGACGGATCACGAGTCGCCGCAGGTGGATGGAACTGGAATGATAAGAAAGGGAGTCTCCGCGTCTGGGACGCTCGGACAGGTTCCCTTCTGCTCGACCTCCAACAGAACGACACGGTGGGTTCCATCGAGTTCAACCGAGACGGTTCTCGGATGGTGGTGATTAATAATGGGATGCTGGGAAACGGCACAGTCAGAGTGTTGGACGCCAAAACCGGCACCGAGTCGCTGGTCCTAAAGGGACATGCACGAACGGTCTACCACGTGTCGTTCAGCCCGGACGAGACGCGAATCGTCACCGCTGGTTCCGGCGGGAGGGTCCGGCTATGGGATGCCAAATCCGGTGCCGAGG
>JANXSH010001170.1 GCA_025356615.1 Planctomycetia bacterium
CGGTGAGGATATCCTCACCGGCTCTGTGCGTTTGATGGTCGCATCAGCCCTGGTCGCGCATCGCGGCCCACTCCGCGCCGGTCGGTGATCCGGCGGCGAGCCAGCGGTCCAGGTCGGCGGCGAGCCAGACGACACGTCTCGGCGAGGGGCGCAGCGGTCGCGGCAGCCGGTCGCCGGCTACGAGCCGGTCGAAGGACGAGAGGCTCATCCGGAGGTAGGCGGCAGTTTCGCGCCTCGAGAGGTACGGGGATGCGACGGATACGGATGCGGTAGTCATGGGGGGGATCCTCGGGAGCTACCGGCGACGTTCGTCGCTCGAGGCGCGTCCCTGCTATTGGTGGTCCTTGCTCCGTCGTATCCTGCGACGTGGGTGCGGTCCCGATCGGGAATTTGTACCTCATTTGCCATTGTAGACCATTTTACGATGCAGGTAGCATTTTTTTTGAGTGACTTTTCCCCAAAACCGGCCACTCCCGGACCGATCGGTAAGCTAGAGGTATGCTGGCGGTTTCAGCCGACGTAAACACAACACGGAAAAAGACTTCTATCTGCGCCGCAACGGTCTTCGGAACCGTAGGTTACAGGTTCGACTCCTGTCGGGTGTACTCCCTCTTCCGCTCGAACCGGCGAAGCCTGATCCTCCTCAAATCTGGAAATTCTACCCCTATGCGGGCGTTACCCCGATCACGAACCCACCTCGCGCCATTGTCACGACGAGGTAGAGCGCCAAACCGATCAGCCCGCCGACGAACGTCCAGTTGAGACCCTCCCCGACGCGGCCCTGGAGAATGGCAACTCGTCTGTCGGCTGATCCGAGGCCATCTCCTCGTGCGATCACCAACCGGGGGGCGGCTGGAACGGGATAACTTCCCCTACTCGGAATCCCGGCAAGACGCCCGGCGGCGGTGCCGCCGCCTGTAACCCCGCCTTGGCCCGGACGTAGAGGCAGTTCTCGCAGTGGGCGACAAACATTGTCTGCCCCGATGGGGACGAGGTGAAGCCGCCACATGTGACCAGCACTTTGTCGGGCGAGCCGCCCTTGGCGAGGGCCTGCTCCGCCGCACGGGCCATCGCCCGCCAGGTCGGGGGCCGGCGTGCCGGGGACAGTGAGACCGGAGGCAGGAACCGCGATAATACAGGGAACTGGTCGAGCCTCCAGTGCCTCCTCTCGTCCCCATTCCGGATCAGCTCCCCCGTCGGGTGCCCGAGGTCGTCCAAGATGCGACTATCGACACGTCCGTTCCGCCCACCGCACAGGGCCTCCACCATTTCGCCGGGCGAGGTCGCCAGTTCGGCGAACAGGGTCCACTCCATGTCGAGCAGGTAGCTCCTACCCTTTCCGTCCATGAACACGAGTACGGTGTGTCCCCCGGTCGTGCCGATCGGGCAGGCATCTTCGGGCATTAGGGCGTCGAGCCGGGGCTTGTCGCTCGGCCCCAATAACCGAAGGGCCATGTCGGGAGCAAAGTGGACGAACCCCTTGATCCCGTCGGCTTCGTCGATGGGCACGTCCACGGCAAGCCCCTGGTACTCGCGCAGGAACTCCCTCCCTTTGTCGTGGAGCCGGAATCCGAACCGTTCGAAGGCGTGTTCCGTCTCGGCGATGTCGCAAGTGCGTCCGGGCACCCATCCGGCAACAGCCAGGCACTCCTCCGCCGTCACCCGCTCGGTCTTTCGGGAGCGACTCTTTGCGCCGAATAGCTTCTGAAACCACGTCATTGCAACTTCCCACCGTACCGCCTACCGAGCCAACTAACTCTTGACTCGACCAATGAAGAATTCATCCAGACACAGTGCGCCGGGCAGAGTAATGATATAGGGTCGAGCCGATTTCGTGTGCTGGCTCGTACTAAAGACTGCACCAGACACCAAGCCGCACCGTCAGGTATGCCTCACTCCGCTCGACCCGTCCCGACGGGCTGCGTGTCGTTCCGAAATCGTCCGAAGCGCCCTCACCCCGCCCCGCGCGCCAGCGCCACGACGAGATAGATCGCCACGCCGATCAGCCCGCCGACGAACGTCCCGTTGAGGCGGATCCAGTTGAGATCCTCGCCGACGCGGTCCTGGATCAGCGCCGAGAGTTGCTCGCCGCTGAGGCGGCTCATCTGCTCCGCGACGAGGCCGCCGATGAGGCCGTGGTGGTCCCCGACGAGGCGCACGGCCACTCCGCGCGCCCAGGCGTTCACGGCGGCGCGGCGCTCGGCGTTCTCCGCCAGCTCGCGCAACCACTGCTCGCCCTGGTCGAGGAAGAGTTGGCTCCACGGCTCGTCGGGGTCGTCGAGGCGGGCCAGGAGTAGGTCGCGGAACTGAGCCAACAAGCGCTCGATCAGGTCGGCGAGGCCGGTGCTGTCCGCGAGGATGTGCTGGACGCCTGCGGCCATCTCGGGGTCGTGCCGTAACCGGCGCTCGAGGTCGCGCATCGCGTCGTCGAGCCAGGCGTGCATCTGGCCGTCGGCGGATTGTTGTTCGCGGGCGAATCGCTGGAGTTCTTGTTGGAGCACGAATGTGGCGCGGTCGAGATCGACGCCGCCGAAGATTTCGCCGAGCGAGAGGGCGAGGTCTTTCCACGCCCCGGCCTTGCGGTACGAATCGGCCGCCTGCTCGAGCTTGGCGCGGATCATCTTCCGGCTGGGTGCGGAGCCGGCCCATTCTTCGAGGTGGACGACGAGGTCGATGACGATCGGCGTCAGCCAGCGCCGCTCTCGCGACTGGGCGACGACATCGGCGACGAGGGCCGCCGCCTGTGTCGGTGCGATCCCCTGTCCGACGGCCCCGGCCAGGCGCTTCGACATCGCCACGGGGTCGAGGCTCCGCAGCGCGGAGCCGAGCGCCGCGCGGAGCAGGTCGCGCAGCGGCGTGCGAAAGACATCGAGCGCGGGGAGGATGCGCCCGACGAAGTCGAAGGCGTCCGCCTTGGCGACGAGGAGCGAGCGGGGGAGCCATTCCGTCTCGACGAGGGCGC
>JANXSH010001208.1 GCA_025356615.1 Planctomycetia bacterium
CGTAGTAGACCAGGCAGACGCATAGGAAGAGTAACCCCGTTAGTCGCGACCAGCGTCTTGCCCTGCTTCGCCGGGGTGGAGTTTGTCCCTGCGCCCAGAGGATTACGAGCAGGGTGATTTGCAAGGCCGCGAAGAGTGCGAGGGGCCAGGTGAGGGTAAACGTCTTCCCCAGTTGGCCCACGACCGTGGTGCCTGCGGCTCCGACGACCAGGGCGACGCACCAGAAGACGACCGGGACCGCCGCACGGGAGACGAGGGCCGCCGGGCAGGCCAGCAGGGTCGCCACGCCGAATCCTGCCAGGCAAGTTCCGAACCAGAGGCGGAATTCGTCCCAGGTCGGCAGGTCATTCGGGTAGTCCGGCTCGACGACCACGAGGCCCGACCAGTCCCAGAGGGCGGGGGGTGGCAAGGAGGCCGAGGCGGCGGTTCGACGCTGCTCATGAGTGAGCGAGTCGGCGTCGCCGAGGTAGAGGCAGACCGCGCGTCGTTGATCGCGAACGTAGAGTCGGCCACGACACAGGGCGGGCGGCGTCCAGCAAGGGAGGCCGTCCAGCACCCGAGTCCGGGCCATTTCTTGGTAGCCCTCGGGACTTCGTCTCGCCAACATCAGGGTGCCGGTGTCGTTCAGCAGGATCAATTTGCCATCGGCGGCGAGTACGGTCGAATGTCCGACGTGATCGGTGGACCAGCGAACCTTACCCGTCTTCAGTTCCAGGCATTTGAACCGCCCGCGTGACGTGCGATGCGTGTTGGCCTGGAGATCCTTCAGATCGAAGCCATAAATGAATTGGTCGACCAGAACACTCGAGCAAACGTCGTTGGATAGCTCCCGCGTTTGCCAGCACGACCGGGCCGGCTTCTCCGCCATCGGGTCGAGATGGAAACACTGGGTTCCCAGACGAAATGGGGAACTGACCACCAGATAGGGACCGGCCTGGAGAGGCCATGCCGAGTGTTCGTCGTAGTTGGAGGAGACTTCCTCGCGCCAGCGAGCCGCCCCCGTCTTCAGCTCGACGGCGACCATGCTGTTCCGCAAGAAGGCGACCACCCAGCGTTGACCCCCGACAGTGATCGGGAGGGCGGGCGCATAACTGCCTGGGTCGTCACCCGTTTGCCAGACGGTACTGCCGTCCTCGGCGCTCAAGGCGACGAGACTTGCCCCAGGGCCGCCGACGGGGAGGATGACCATCCCATCCTCGAGCAGGGGCGTGCAGGCGTACCCGAATCCGGCCCCCTTCCCCTCGAATCGGCGTAGCACGTTGACCGACCACACGGGCCGTCCCGTTTCCGCCTCCAGGCAGCCGACCAGCCCATCGGGGCCGGCAAAATAGACTCGGTCGGAGTACCAGGTCGGAGTGGCGTAGGGACCGGGATAGCGGCCGGCGGGTTGCCAGGGCCACCCGTAGCGGTGTCGCCACTGTTCGACTCCCGTCTCGGCATCGAGACACACGACGAACTGGCCTGCGAGTGTCTGCGTCTGCGTGAAGGCCCGCCCGCGCATCACGACGAAGCCGGAGTAACCCTGTCCCAAATCCCGCCGCCACAGCACGGGCGGCCCCTCCTCCGGCCAGACATCGGCGAGGCCCGTCTCCGTGGATATGGCGTCGTAGTTCGGGCCTCGCAAGTGGGGCCAATCGGGAAAGCCCGATTCGGCAAGAGGGAGAGGGGACAGAGAGGGGGGAACGCGAGGCCAGACCCAGAACCCGATCGTCGACACGACACCGAAGAGCGACCCGATGACCAGGAGCAGATGCCTCCAACGGGTTCGCCGGCCCGTAGGGTTTGGAGTGCTCATCGGCCCCTCGAATGCTCTGCGAGATCGGGGTTCACGGAATCGGGCAACGACTCAGCTCGACTCGTGCCAATTTCGAGGGCTTGACTCGACGGTTTTGCCTAGAACAAGGGAGAATTCGCGTTCTCGAGAGGCCCAAGGGATCCTGGGTGTCGTACTCGAGTTGCCGCATGTCAACCCTATTTCTACGATGATCGCGTGCCGAAGACAACTTTCCCGATGCCTCTTGCCAGCGTGAAGCCCCTAGGGACGATCTGAAAATCTTCTGCTACCAGCACCCGGACTGTGTCGAATACGGCCAACGGGGGTCTCGGCAATCTGCGTGTCTGCTTCCGCAACGGCCCCAACAAGGACCGCCGTGTCCTGCCGCGCCTGCCAACACCGCTTCGGCGAACGCAAGGGCAGCGCCTTGTATCGCTTCGAATCGACCGACGACAAGGCGTTCTTCGTGTTCCACCGCCTCCAAGAGAGCTGCGGCGTCCGGCAGACGGGCCGCCTGGCTGGTGTCAACAAGAAGCGCCTGTTCGAGGAGGAGGAAAACCCAAAGGAGATGGCCAAGTAAGCCGTGCTTCGGGCATCTGGTAATTGATGCGGGGTGCCCTAACTCAATGACTTTCGCCGAGCTCTCGCAGCAATTCTTGCCACCGCTCGCGTTCCAACCCCGGCTCGAACAACCGCCGCAACTCCCGACACCTCGCCGTTAACTCGTCGAGGAACGTCGGCTCTCGTTCGCACCTACCCAGCAACTGGGCGAGTGCCGGGGTGTCGCCGACGGGGAAGTATCCGGGGTAGTCCTCTCCCAACAGTCCCATGCTGCCCGCGATGCGGGAGGCGATGACGGGGACGCCGACCGCAATAGCCTCCGAGACCGCGTTCGCCCCACCTTCCAGCACCGAAGTCAGGGACAGCAGTCGGCATCTCGCGAGGAGGCGCATCGCCTTACCGTGCGACCGCTCGCCGAGCCAGCGGTAACGAGGATTCTCGGCCATCTCGCGCCGGGCACTCTGCGCCATGTCTTCGCTCAGTGCCGATCCCAGGTGCCAGATCTGCACATGCGATTCGGGGGGCAAGAGCCGAGCGGCCAGCGCCGTCCGGAACGGATCCTTCACCTCGCGCAAGTGCCCCATGACGCAGACATCGAACCAGCCTTTCCGACGCGATACTGGAAGCACCAGGTCCGGCACCGATTGATAGACCACCCAGACTCTGGCGTGCAGGTGCGGCGGCAGCTCGAGGTACGCCAGCCGATGCAGGACGACGATGCGGTCGGCGACCTCGAGGCTGTGCCGGGCCTCGGCACTCGTATGGATGTCGCCGTAGAGGTCGGTCCCGGTGAGCGTGACGATGAGCGGCGCGTCGGGTCGGGTCTCCCGGTAACGCCGGATCGAATCGGCACTCCGCAGGGCGTGCAGCGCGATGAGGACATCACAACGCTGCCCCTCGAAGCGCTCCGCGATCACGACGCGATGGCCCAAACCAGCCAGGATGCGCCCCCAGCGGACGGCGGTGATGCGGTTGCCCTTGCGCGAGCCGCGCGGCGCGGGCGTTACCATGCAGATTTTCATGAGACCGCGCAGGTGCGAAACCCGGCCCAGATGTCGCGCCGGCCCGGAAGGTAGAAGTTGCGCAGGGTGTTGCGGAGCAGGCGGGAGCGCGTCAGCCAACATCCGCCGCGCAAGACCTTGTGGGTGCCGAACCACGGCTGCGAGTATTCGCGGTAGGCGTCGATGACGAAGCCGGGATAGGGGAGGAAGTCGCAGGCGGTCCACTCCCAGACGTTGCCGACCATCTGCCGACACCCCCAGGCGCTATCGCCCTCGCGGCAATCCGCCACGTCGGCGCAGCCGGGCAGGTGCCCGTCGAGGTTCGCGCGGTCGGGAGTCGAGGGCGTATCGCCCCAGGGCATCGGGCGCTTGCCGAAGTGCCGAGAGGGCCGACCCGGACTCGAACAGCCCGCCGCCGCCGTCTCCCACTCGATCTCGGTAGGGAGACGACGCCCTGCCCACCGGCAATAGGCTTCCGCCTCGAAACAACTGACGTGGATCATCGGACGATCCGGCTCGAGTGCCACCCACTGGACGAAGTCGCGTCGCTCCCAGCCATCGCCCACTCGTCGCCAGTAGATCGGCTGACGGACCTCTTGCGTTTGCAGCCACACCCATCCCGCCTCGCTCCACCACTCGCGCCGCAAATAGCCGGATGCCTCGACGAAGCCGGCATACTCGCCCTGCGTCACCGGCGCTCGCGCGATGCGGAAGGGGGCCACCTCGACGGGGTACGCCCATTTCTCGTTGTCGAAGACGAAGGCTTCGCCCGGCAGCGCGCCGAGGAGGTATCGACCGCCGGGGATCGCCGCATCGCCCTCATGGGAACCGGCCTGATGGATGACGCGCTCGCGTGCCAAGAAGGAGGGAGCCGAATAGCCCAGCGTCTGCCGGGTGTAGGCGAATGCCTCGCCGTGCATGTCTTCGTGAAAGAGGGCCAGCAGGAGGAAATATACGTCCTCGACGCTCATGGGCTGATCGAGGCTCGACAACACTTGCTCGCGGACGGCATCGGCATAATCGAGCGTGGACCTCCACGAGGGCATGTGCAAATCCCACCGCCGTGCGTGGGCGATGGAGGCGGAGTCGTAGAGGTCATCCGCGTCGGCCCGCAGCGACTCCGCGCCTTGCCGCCTCGAGACCCAGCGCTCGGTGAACCAGGCGATGTGGCCGACCTCCCACAAGATGGGGTTGATGATGGCGAGGCGAGGCCCGAGTAGTTGGCCCTCGTCGAGATCCTCGACGAGCCGGCGCGTCCGCAGGCCCGCATCGACGAGCCAGGCGGCGAGCAGATCCGGCGGATGGGTGTCGCGCAAACACTGGCCCGGCAAGCCTGTTGGGCGTGGGACAGGGCCAGGGGTGAGGGAATGGATCGTCACGAGGGAGCCGATTCGTAGGGTGGGTCGTGCGGAGCGAGGCCCACCA
>JANXSH010001230.1 GCA_025356615.1 Planctomycetia bacterium
GTACGTCCCCAAGGGCGGACCGGACGGCGGCTACGGTGGCGACGGTGGCGACATCATCATCCGCGCCGTCGCCGGGTGCGATAGTCTCGCGGACATCGTCAACCGCAAGCACTGGCGCGCCGACGCGGGCGGCAAGGGCGAGCCGAAGAATTGCAGCGGGAGCAAGGCGGAGGTCATGTACATCTCGGTCCCGCCCGGCACGATCATCTACGACCGCGACCGAGGCAACGTCCTGCGCGACCTGTCGCGGGGCGGCGAGCAAGTCGTCATCGCGGCGGGCGGGCGCGGGGGACGCGGGAATCGCTCCTTCGCCACCGCCACGAACCGCGCGCCGCGCCAGTTCCAGAAGGGGACGGCGGGCGAGGAGCGTTGGATCGTCCTCGAACTCAAGGTCATCGCCGACGCCGGCCTCGTCGGGCTGCCCAACGCGGGCAAATCGACGCTCCTGAGCCGCCTGTCGCGGGCCACGCCGGAGATCGCCGACTACCCGTTCACGACGAAGTACCCGAACCTCGGCCTGGTGATGATCGGCGGCGAGCGCGCCTTCGTGCTGGCCGACATCCCCGGCCTCATCGAGGGTGCCCACGCGGGCGTCGGCCTGGGCCACGAGTTCCTCCGCCACGTCGAGCGGACGCGCGTGCTGATCCACCTCGTCGAGCCGTTCCCCTCCGACGACGGCGACCCCGTCGCGAACTACCACGCCATCCGCCGCGAACTCGAGCTGTACAACCCCGCAATGGCCGACAAGCCCGAGGTCATCGCCATGACCAAGCTCGAGTTGACCGGCGCGCCCGAGGTGCGAGAGCGGCTCGAGCGCGAACTGGGCCGGCCCGTCCTCGCGCTCTCCGCCGTCACCGGCGGGGGGCTTTCCGACGTGGTGGGTCAGGTCGTCCGGCGTCTCCGCGAGATCAGCGAGGTCGAGAAGCCTTACGTCCGCGTCGTCCCGCCGCACGAGCGGCCCGAGTTGCAGCCTGTATGAGACCGAATGTAGTCGTCGATGTCGGCAACACACGCATCAAATGGGGACTGTGTGACGCGGGGGCGGTCGTCCGAACCGCCTCCCTCGGCGACGAACCCGACGAGTGGGATCGTCAACTAGAACAATGGCCGCTGTCCGGCGACACCTGGGTTCTCGCCGGGGTCCAACCCCGGCGCGCCGGACGATTGCACGAGTGGCTTTCGGCACGCGGGCAGAACGTCATCGTCCTCACCGGCGCGGCGAAGCTGCCCCTCGCGGTGAACCTCGAACACCCCGACCGCACCGGCATCGACCGCCTGCTCAACGCCGTCGCCGCGAAGTCGCGGCTCTCACCAGGGCAAGGGGCCGTCCTCATCGACGCGGGGTCGGCAGTCACCGCCGACTGGCTCGACGAGTCACACAGCTTCCAGGGCGGCTGCATCTTTCCGGGCCTCGACCTGATGGCCGAGGCGCTGCACCGCTACACGGCCCTCCTGCCGCGCGTCACGGTGTCGCTTCCCGTCCCCACGCTGCCGGGGAAATCGACGATCCCCGCGATGCAGGTCGGCCTCTTCCTCGCGGTGTCCGGCGGCATCCGCGAGGCCGTGCGGCAGTACGCCGAGATGGCGACGAATCCGCCAGGGGTCTTCTTCACCGGCGGACAAGCCCCCCTATTCGCGGAGGCGATGCAAATACCGTCAGGGTGGACGCTGTGGCCCGAACAGACGCTCGTTGGCATCCTGCGGGCGGCGGAGACGCTGTCGTGAGTGACTTCGTCTCGATCCTGACCCCGCCGGGGCGATCGGCCCTGGCGACGCTCACTGCGACCGGGCCGGGCGTGTGGGACATCGTCCGCCGCCACTTCCGGCCTGCGGGAGGGGCCCTCCCCGAGAGTCCCGTTATGGGCCGATTCTGGCTCGGGCGACTCGGCGCGGATCTCGCCGACGAGGTGGTCCTCGCCGTGGTCGGGGCGGACCGGGTCGAGATTCACGGACACGGCGGGGAGGAGATTTCGCGCTGCCTCGTCGAGTTGTTCACCTCAGCGGGGGCGCTGGTGGTCGAAGGGATCGCCCTCCTTGGGGCGAGCGATGCCGCGCCGCGCCTCTTGCCCTTTACGACGACGACACGCACGGCGTCGATCGTGCTGGACCAGGTCGCCGGGGCGTGGACGCGCGAAGTGCGTGCGGCGCGGCTCGCGCTGGAGGCGGGAGACTTCTCGTCGGCGCGCTCGATGATCGAGGCGTTGGCCTCGCGCTGGCACGTCGGTCGGCATGTCGTCGAGCCATTTCGTGTCGTTATCGCGGGAGCGCCGAACGTCGGCAAGAGCAGCCTGGCGAACGCCATCACGGGGTATCAGCGTAGCATCGTCGCGCCGACGCCGGGCACGACGCGCGACCTCGTCTCGACGAGTCTCGCCGTCGAGGGCTGGCCGATCGTGCTGACGGACACCGCCGGTCTACGCTTCACGGGCGAAGACCTCGAGGGCCGGGGCATCGATCAGGCGCGCGGCGCGCTCGCGGAGGCCGACGTGGTCCTCTGGGTCGTCGATAGCGCTACGCCGCCGGTCTGGGGCGAGACGATCGGCGAGAAGACGCACGTCGTCCTCAACAAGATCGACCTCCCGCCCGCCTGGGACACGACGGGCATCGATGCGATGCGCGTCAGTGCGGCGACGGGGGCCGGTGTCGCCAATCTGGTGGCAGCGCTGGGCGGCTGGCTGGTCCCCGAGCTGCCGCCCGATGGCGCGGGGGTGCCCTTAACGGCGGCGCAGGCCGACGGCCTCCGCCGGGCGCTAGACGAGCCGGGACGCGCGGTGGCCATCCTTGCCGAGATCGAGTGAGTGCGCCCCCCTCGCCGGTCGAACAATCGAATCTGAAACAGCATCTCGTCGTAGATCCAATCCCCGACGATCCGCGATGGGCCGAGAAGGTTCTCGCCGCGATCGGATAAAGCCCTTGCCTCGCTTACTTCAGAACGCGCGCCAGCGCCTCCGAGAATCGTACCGCTCCCGCAGGGTTCAAATGGTAGGCGTCCGGCTCGTAGTCTGCCTCTGTCGTCCGGTCGCTACTCAACGGAAGGAAGATCGGCACGGCGGACCCTTTCGCGACTCGGTGGACCAAGTCTTCTCGGCTAACTGCCCCCAGGGTGGGAGGCACTACGACGAGCAACCGCACTCCGGTGTCCTCCGCGATGGCGGCGAGGTCTTCGAGTCGCCGGCGCAGCTTGTCCAGCGCCTCGTCGTCGGGGGGACCAGGGGACGGGCGCGGTGCGAGATCCCGACGGAGATCCCCGAACCTCGGAATCAATCGGCCCAGCAGCCAGGAGCGGATCTCCGCCCTCGAAGAGTAGAACCGGCTCGCCTTCGCCAGGTAGAAGCCACTGGCCTGCGTCCGATCGCACTCGATTTCCCGCGCGATCTGATGGATGTCCTGCCAGCGAACGAGACGGTGGACGGTGTAATCGCCCCGGAATGAATCCGCGAGCAGCTGCGGGACACTCATTACGACGACGACCGTCCCCGGTCGGCTCCCGCCCTCGAGGAGCGACCGTAAACCATACTTCCAGTCGTAGTAGCTCGTATTCTCGATATACAGGCGATGGGCTTCTCTTTCGGGAGCGAGGCGATCATTCAACACCGTCATGTCCACGCCGGTCCCGAGGAGGGAGTTGCCGACGAGGAGGACGGAGTTGGAATCCTGCAATTTCGAGGCGGCGGCGAGTTCTCGTTCGGATCGTCGCTCGATCTGACTCGTCAGAGGCAGCAAGGAGACCGACACGATTTCCGCGCCGAGCAATACGAGCAGCCAACCGGCAAGGAGTAGGGCCGCGGACCGCAGGGCGGGGCGTTGGGGCCGGCCCGGAGGCGGGACGGGATCAGAACTGGAAGTAGATGAAAGCATTGCTGGCTGCTGCCCCGAATAGGAGGACGGCGACGACGGTCAGGATGCCGACGAACACCTGGACGAGGAGCGGTCTGCGTTCGCTCAGATATTCCGCCCCCGATTTTTCGAGGGCGAGGTCCATCAGGAAAAAAGGGATCGTGAAGACGACGAGCATGACCATCGCGGGGACGCACTGGGCCGACCATGCCGTCTCTCGGAACTGCCCGAGATACCGCACCGCCTCGCGCAAGGACGGCGCGCGAAAGAAGACCCAGGCCAGACACACGAGATGGAAGATACAGATTCGCCGCACCCAGGTCCACCACCAGGACGGACGTGCCTCGCCCGTCGATTCGGGCGCGAGGCCGAAGAACCGCTCGACCGACAGGCCGACGCCGTGGATGGCACCCCAGACGACGAAAGTCCAACTGGCCCCATGCCACAGTCCGCCCAGCAGCATCGTCGTCATCAAGTTGCCATACGTCCGGCCACTCCCCAGGCGGTTGCCTCCCAGGGGGATGTAGAGGTAGTCGCGCAACCAGGTACTCAGGCTGATGTGCCAGCGACGCCAGAAGTCTTGCAAACTGGTCGAGAGGTACGGCTGACGGAAGTTGACCATGAAGTGGAACCCGAGTAGTTGGGCGCTGCCTCGGGCCATGTCGCTGTACCCGCTGAAGTCGCCGTAGATCTGCCAGGCGAAGGCGTACATGCCGATCAGCGCTGTCCACAGACTCGGTTCGCCGAGTTTCCCGGCGAAAGCGGCGTTCGCCAACAGCGCGCAGTTGTCGGCGAGGATACACTTGCGGGCCAACCCCGATGCGATGAGCATGAGGCCGTCGAAGAACGCCCGATCGTCGAACGGGCGCGGTCGTTGGACCTGGGGCAACAGATGGCCGGGCCTCTGGATGGGGCCAGCAATCAGGTGCGGAAACAGGCTGATGAAGAGGGCGTAATCGACCAGCGAATCGGCCGGCTCGAGCTTCTCGTTGTACACGTCCACGATGTAGGCGACTGCCTGGAACGTGTAGAACGAGATGCCCGCCGGCAAGACGATGTGCAAGGTCGCGATCGACACATCTTCCACCCCGAATTGGTGGAACAAAGCGACGGCCGAATCGATGAAGAAGTTGAAGTATTTGAAGAAGCCGAGGAAGCCGAAATTGAGAACGAGCGACGAGGCCAGCCACACACGACGGCGGCGCGGGTCTCGTGTCGCGGCGATGCGATGCGCGACGTAGTAATCCACCAGTGTGCTGAGGACCATCAACCCGAGGAATCGGACATCCCACCAGCCGTAGAAGCAGTAGCTGGCGAGGAGCAAGAACGGGTTGCGGGCACGACGACAGAGGCACCAATATACGCTGACGACGAGGGGTAGGAAAAGGAAGTAGACGGGCGAATCGAAGAACACGTCCGTAACTCCGGGTGCTGGGCGACGCCGTTCGGAACCGGAAATCTTCCTCGATCGTTGCCCCTCATGACACTGTAGATCGTTCCGTCCGAAAATCCCTTCTGGATGCGGGCCAATCGATCACGTCATGGGCCGCACGCGCCGCATTAATCTGCGCAATCTGTGCAATCTGCGGCTGATTCACCCTGTCCCGTTACCGCCCTCCCCGCACACGCCACTCCTCCACGCGGGTGAACAGAGCCTGCGGGTCGATCGTCGGCATCTCGACGCGGCCCTTGCGGACGGCGATCAGCGGGTCGAGCTGCCACAGCGGGATCAGGGGCATCTCGCTCTCGAGCAACTGGCGGTGGATCGCGTGGGCGTACTCTTTCACCTGGCTGAAGTGGCGCTGCGTCGTCGCCGAGTGGATCCTGCCCACGAGCGGCCCGGTGTAGCCGAGGTAGTTCACCTCGCCACCACGACCGTTGGAGCCGAACAGCGGTTGGAGCCAGTAGGACTCGTCGGGGAAATCGTAGAAGTAGTACGCGAGTTCGTATTCGAACGTTTGTTCGACCGCCTCGCGCATCTGGTGAGGCGTCTTGGCCACGGGCGTTAGCTTCACGCCGGGGAGTGTCTTCTCGACCTGCTCGCACAGGGCCGTCATGGCGGCGGCGAGGACAGGGTCTCCCGAGGGGTATTTCAGCGTCAGAGCGACCTCGCGCTGGAGCAGCTTCGACAGCGCCGCCCGGAGTTTGGCATTCGCCAGTTCCTTGTCGAAGGGGTCGAGAGTCGGGTCAGCGCCCTTGGCCGCGAGTTGCGGCGAGCAAGCCCACGAGCCGGCAGGGTACGGGCCGTTGATCGAGCGGTGTACCTTCTTGCCGAGGCCCTTGCGGAAGTGGTCGTCGAGCAGCTTGTCGCGGTGGATCGCGAGCGCCAGGGCGATGCGCAGCTCGGCGTTGGCCAGTGAGGGCTTGCGGTGGTTGACCGCCAGGAAGTAGACGCGGCGGTTGCTGGTCTTCGCGGTCGGCAGCTTGACCTCGATGCCAGGGACGGCCATCAAATCGGCGGCTTGCTGGGCGCTGAGATCGACGACCATGTCGAGGCGGTCCTCCTTCAACTCCTTGACCGGGTCCGCCGGGGCGTAGATGCGCACCTCGCGGATGTAGGGCAGGCCGGAGCGGTTGGCGCGCTTGCCGTAGTGGGGGTTCGCCAGGAATTTGGCGTACTGGCGGGACGAGCCAGGCTCGGAAGGTCGGCTGTCGAAGATGAAGGGGCCGCTGCCCATCGGGTTCTCGGCGAACCCCTTCTCGGTCGCCGCGTTGGGCGAGGCTCCCCTGGGCAGGACCTTGAACGACATCGCGGAGAACGGGTCGAGCATGCCCTGGTTGAGTCGGACATCGATGCGGAATGGGCCGCCTTTGGACTTCACATCCTTGAGGAGGTCGCCCCACGCCGGGCCGCGCTCGGACCCCTGGCCCTTCTGGATCAGGCCATTCGTGTACGTCAGGTCGCCGACGGTGATCTCCCGGCCGTCGGACCATTTCGCATGGCGTGGCAGCTCGAATTGCCTGCCCAGGGCGATGATGCTCGGCTGTTTCCGGGCCAGCATGGGTCGATAGTAGAGCGCGCCGTGTTCGTCGGGCGTGAGGCCGACGAGGCTCTCGAAGATCAGTTCGGTCGCCCTCAACTCGGGATCGGTGTGTGCCCATCCGGGGGACATAAAGACAGGCAGCTCGCGCATGCCGACCTTGAGGATCTGGAACGCCCCCATGACTTCGAGTCGTTTGTCGCTCAGGCCGGGGAGATCGGGCCACGTCTCCTCGGCCAGTTTGAGGAGGTCGGTCGCCTCGGCCAGTTCCTTTTTCTCGATGTGTTTTTTCGCCCGGTCGAAGA
>JANXSH010001241.1 GCA_025356615.1 Planctomycetia bacterium
ACCTTGTTGCCGCCGGCCTCCTCGAGGACGGCCTGGACGTGGCGGCGTTGGATCTGGTCGAAGCCTTCGACGCCGCGCCCGAGGGGGCGGTGAGGATCTTCCCCAACATCGTGGCGGACACGAACCTGGGGCAACGCCTCAGCCGTACAATCGCAGCTGCCGGGTTCACCGACTGGCCGAAACTATTCGTGAACCTCCGATCTTCCCGAGAGACCGAGCTCGCTGCACTCTACCCGATCACGGACGTTTGCTCTTGGATCGGCAATTCTCCACAGGTGGCGGCAGACCACTACCTTCAACCCCTGGCGGACAGCTTCCAGAGGGCCATCGAGAAGGGCGCGTCAGGCAACGCAGAATCCGACGCATCCGACGCACGGACGACGCAAAAACCGACGCAGACTACGGACGGCCAGAAACGACTACGGACGACCGAATCGGAGCAACCCCTTGATAATGTGGGGGTTAGTCGAATCCTGTCGTCCGTAGTCGTCTACTGTCATTCCGTACAGGCTCCCCGACTAGGACTCGAACCTAGAACCTAGCGGTTAACAGCCGCTCGCTCTACCATTGAGCTATCGGGGAATATTTCTCTCACTCCTTTTCTAGATTCTCCTCCGCTCCATGACAAGATCATTTTTCGGCCTTCCGCTCGTGTTGCCAACTCGTCGATGGCCTTCTGCCTGCCGTACCATCCTCGCCCCACCCACGGTGACGGGGGGAGTCGGCCGTTCGAGTGCGTAGAATGTCCCAAGGGACAGGGGGGGCATGCTCATGGCCGAATTCACCGCGTTCGTCCGCCGGTTGCTCGAGTCGGGTGAGGCCCGACTCCGGGCCGAGCCGGCGCTCGGCGACGACGAGTCGCCCGAGGTCGTCGAGTGTCTCAGGGCGGCCTTCGGCGACCACGCACTCGATGTCGCCGGGCCGGCGCTCGATTTCGAGCCTGCGCCGGCAGTGGCGGCGGCGCGGTTCCTGGCCTGGTCGTGCTGGTTCCTGATGCACCGCCGCGAGTCGTCCGACGAGGCCGCGTCGCGCCTCGTAATGCCGGTCCCCTCCTCGCCCGGCGACCACCTCAGCGCGGACGTGACGTTGCGCTTCGCGGCCGGCGTTCATCGCCGCGCCCGTGCCGTGTCGCCGCAGGACGTGTTGACGCGCCGCCTCGAGGAGACGCTACGCCAGTGGCCGCTGAGCGGCGCGCTCGCCGACATCGCCGACGCCCCTGGCGACCTCGGCTCGCATCCGGGATTGTTGCTCCTCTTTGCCGAGCGGCTCGCGGCCCGGCCTCGGCCGGCGTGGCTGGTCGGGCCGATTGGGCCGTTCGTGGAACTCGTCTTCGCGCGGCGGGGGCTGCCGTTGCCCGCCTCGTTCTCAGCATGAGTGGCGGAGAACCCTTTCCTGAGAGCCGATAGCCGCGATATCGTTGAACGAAGGTCGATGTGGTCCTGGTATTTTACCCCGAAGGGTCAGACATCAAAGCCCAGGGTCGCGGGGGCAGCGAGCGCTGCCTGGGCTTTGATGCCTAACTCCTTCGGGGTAAATACCACAGGGCGAGGGGAACCGTTCGGTCAGAGCAAACGCACGCAGGCGGTCAGTTCGTCGGGTTCCAGGGGCCGGTTAGCGGGCAGGAGGGCGAACGCGGCGGGGTGCCCCTGCGTGTCGAGGATCAGGTGGCGCTCCGAGGGCCGGTCGTAGCCCTGCTCGCAAGGGACGTGCCCGCTGACGAGGTAGTCCGCATCGACCTTCTCGAGGAACCCCGCGAGCGTATCGGGCCGAACGTCTCGCCCCCAGACGAGAGAGTAGAGCGGGCCGCCCGGCGCGAGGTCGGCCTCGAGGCTCGTGTCGATGTCCAGGGCGGAGAGCGAGAAACCAGGCAACATGCCCGCGCTGGGCAGGCTGTGGCTGAAGAAGATGCGGTTGGGGGTGCGCAAGGCGAACGGAATGGCGGCGAACAGTTGCATGTAGAGCGCGTAGACCTCGCCGCCTCGACCGCCGTAGGCGACGTTCGGCCCGGCCTGGAAGATCGCGTTGAGGTCGTTGTCGTACTTCATCACGTTGCGCCCCGTCCCCTGGGCCAGTTCATGGTTGCCGACGAGGTAGTGGACCTGGCGCGGGAACTGCGCCTTGACGGCACAGACGACATCGACGAGCTGGTGCGACTTGTCGGAACCGTCGGGATAGCGGTGCGGGCCGTGGATGAGTTCTTGAAAGACGAGGTGTCGGCGTGGGTGCCGGGCCAGGTCGGCATGGCCGAGGACGGCGCGGAAGTGTTCGACGTTGCCGTGCATGTCCCCGGTGACGAGAACCTCGTCGGCGTCGAGGTGGACGAGCCGGCCCGACCGGCCGGGCGTGTCGCGGAACGCCAGGAGGGCGCGGCGGAGCGTTTGTAAGCGAGGTTCGATGCCAGCCATGCTCTTTCGGGGGTGATCTCGACGGGCGAACAGCCTGTATAGAAGATAGAGGGAATCGTACTCCAGCGCGTAGACCCGTCAAGGTGTTCTGCGTCATGGCCGAACCATCCGGCCGTGAATACTCGTCCAACCCGCGAGCGCAGGGGGAAACCGATTCGCGCCAAGCCTGGAGCGAACGGTTCAGCTCATCCTCCGCGAGTCAGCGCCTCTCGGAGCCGGACGGGAGTCCTCCGGCCCTTGCTCTTGGCAGGTGGCGCGAACAGCCGGTACGCGAATCGGGTCGCAGACTTGGATCGTCGCCTCGAGTGGCATCCTCTCCTTCCTATTCTCCGACCCGTCTCTCGCTTAGATCCCTACAACGAGTGAGACGATTATTTACTCGTGCGGAAGATATCATTGCGCGAGATGCCCAAACCCCAACGGGTCGAATCATGACTCCCGCATTCATTCGCCAGAGGAACGGCGACTGGCAGGAACGACTCCCCCTGATCGTCGAGTTGGTGCGGGACATGAGCCTCCAGACCGACCCGCAAGAGATGGTGCGGTCTTACGCGGCGAAGGTCCGCGTCCTCTTGCCGACCGACGGGCGGATCTCCCTG
>JANXSH010001286.1 GCA_025356615.1 Planctomycetia bacterium
GGCCCACCAGCACTTCACCGGCTTGATGAAAAGGGGCGAAGCAAGTGAAGTGCCGGTGGGCCTCGCTCCGCTCGACCCACCCTACGGTTGCACCTGGGCAAGATCGAAAAGAAGGCAGAGACGGAAGCCGACAAGGGCGGCGACGAGAAAAAACGCTGATTTGGCATTCACTTTCGCCCCTCACGAGAGGTAAGATAGCGAAGGAGAGGTGAGTCTCGCGAAGATACCATTTATTTGCGTTTCCCATTGGACTCCTCTGGCGAGAGGAGCCTCTCCTTGTGGGGCGTGGTCGGTGGGTTTACCTGCCGATCACGCCTTTTTTTCGTAGTCCTCTGCTGAGGGGAACCGATGGCAACGCAGACCCTCTCTCCACCCATCCGCACCCTGGCCGACCTACTCGATCGCCTAGGCGGCGTCCCGCTCGCTCGCATTCGATTCCACCCCGCGCCCGGCTCGGCCACGATTCAGGACGTGATCGATGTCGAGACACGCGAGGGCATCTTGTGTGAGCTGGTCGATGGCGTGCTCGTGGAGAAGTGTATGGGCATCAACGAGTCGAGCCTCGCCATGTATCTAGGTGGACTGCTCGAAGTCTTCGTTCGACGACGGAATCTCGGCATCGTCACCGGGGAGGCCGGCGCTGTGGAATTGATGCCCGATCTCGTCCGCATTCCCGATGTCTGTTTCATCGATTGGGACCGCCTGCCAGGCCGACGCCGGCCCACGTCGCCTATTCCTCGTCTTGCCCCGAACCTCGCCATCGAAGTCCTGAGCCGCAGCAACACGCCCGGCGAGATGGCCCGGAAGCGTCGGGACTACTTCGGCGCGGGGGTGGAACTGGTATGGGAGATCGACCCGGAGGATCGCTCGGTGGTCGTCCACACGTCGGCCAGCGCGGCGACGACGTTGGGGCCGACGGATGCCCTCGACGGGGGCACGGTGTTGCCGGGATTCACGCTGCCGGTAGCGGAGCTGTTCGCGGAGTTGGATCGGGCGGGGTGAGAAAAAAAATGGAACAAGAAGAGACCGAAGAAGTCGTCCTAAGCGAGAACCAACAGCCGGTGGCGCGGCAGGTCGGCGAATGCCCTACTCGTCCGTCTCGCCCTGTTCCGGGGCTGGGTAAGGGAAGTATTCTCTTCATGGCTTCTGACTTCGACGAACCCCCTGAAGAATTCAAAGAGTACATGGAATGAAGTACCTGCTCGATACGCACGTCTTCTTGTAGCTGGTCGAGGGGACTCCAAACCTAACTTCAACGGCACTAGTCGAAGGCATGACGCTGATAAGTGCGGACGCGAAATTCTCTGCTTACCCCGTGCCGATCCTCTGGTAACGCCTTCCATGACTCCCATCTACCTCGACTACAACGCCACCACCCCCATCGACCCCGCCGTCGTCGAGGCCATGCTCCCCTACCTCCACACCCACTTCGGCAACCCCTCCAGCACCCACGAATACGGCAAACGTGCCCACGATGCCGTCGAGGCCGCTCGCGCCCAGGTCGCGGCGCTCCTCGGCGCACAATCCGGCGAGATCCTCTTCACCTCCGGCGGGACGGAGGCGAGCAATCACGCCATCAAGGGCAGTGCCTTCGGGCGGTGGAAATCCGCCCTCTCCTGGCTGGGCCGGATCCTCGGCCGGCAGCTCGGCGGACACCTCATTCTCAGCGCGGTCGAACACCCGGCGACCGCGCAGCCCGTCGAGTTCCTGCGGCGGCTCGGCTGCCGGGTAACGGTCGTGCCGGTGGATGGCCAGGGGATGGTTTCGCCCGACGATGTCGCGCGGGCAATCGCCCCGGACACCTTCCTCGTCAGCATCATGCACTCGAACAACGAGGTCGGCACCCTGATGCCGATCGCCGAGATCGCCCGGCACACCCGGAAGCACGGCGTCTTGCTGCACATCGACGCGGCTCAGTCGCTCGGCAAAGTGCCCGTCGATGTCGGCTCTCTCGGCGTCGATCTGCTCACCGTCGCGGGGCACAAGCTCTACGCGCCCAAGGGCGTCGGCGTCCTGTTCGTCCGCAAGGGGGTGGCGCTCGAGACGTTCATGCACGGCGCGGGGCACGAGGGCGGTCGGCGGGCGGGGACGGAGAACGTGCCCTACGTCGTCGGCCTGGGCATGGCGTGCGAGATCGCGCGAAAATCGCTCCCCGGAGCCACGCAACAGCTCCGATCCCTCCGCGACCGCCTCTGGGATCGCCTCCGCGAGAGGCTTGGCGAGCGTATCGTTCTCAACGGCCACCCCGAGAAGCGATTGCCGAACACGCTCAACGTCAGCTTCATCGGCCA
This sequence comes from Planctomycetia bacterium, assembly GCA_025356615.1. Lineage (GTDB taxonomy): Bacteria > Planctomycetota > Planctomycetia > Gemmatales > Gemmataceae > JANXSH01. The sequence continues at coordinate 2,292 of JANXSH010001286.1, forward strand.
TGTGGGAGCCGAGCTGCTCGCCAGCGTCCCCGGCATCGCCGCTTCGACCGGAAGCGCGTGCCACGAGGGGGCCGTCACGCAGTCCCCGGTCCTCTGCGCGATGGGTGTCGCGCCCGAGGTCGGCAAGGGCGCGGTTCGGCTCAGCGTGGGTCGGTTCACGACGGAGGACGAGATCGACCGGGCCGCGACGATGCTGGTGGGTGCCGCCTCGTCGCATCCTTGACGGTCCCGGACCGGCCGCATCGGCTGAACTGGATCGCGCCGTTTGCCTTTGCCTTCGGCATACGCTAGAGTTGCCTGGCTCTCGCCCCCCTACATTCGCTCTTCATCTTCATCTCCTCGAGGAGGGTTCGGGTATGCACGCAGGGAAATTGTTGCTGTTGGTGGTGATCGGCGGGGCCGTCTTGCTGACCGGCGTCTTCGCCGCCGTCCCCAGTTCTCGACCGCCGATCGTCAGGAAGTGGTTCCGCTCCGCGTCGGGCTTTACGCCGGCGACGACGCCCCAGGAGGCCGTCGACCGTTTCAAGGACTGCATCAAGAAGCGCGACTACGAGACGGCCGGCGAACTGTATTGTGCCGGCAAGTACCGGGAGCAGATCCTCCGCGTCGCCAAGAAGGCCAAGGAACTCGGAGAGACGATCGACAGCCTGGCCTCCAACATGGACAGCCAGGGCGTCAACAACCCCAACACGAAGTACATGCTCAAGCTTCTCGAGCCGTTCCCCAAGACCTTTACCGTCGTCAAGATCACGGAGACGGGCAACACCGCGATCGCTCACCTCGGCAGGGACGAAGATGACCTCAAGGTGGATCGCCCGCTGCCCAACGACTTCGTGAATAAGCACGGCAGGCTCATCAATTCCCTCGTCCCTTTCGATTATTCCGGCACGCCGATCAACGTCATCCCTCTCATCAAGGACGAATCCGGCTTCTGGAAGGTCAACTTCCCGGTCAACGAGCGGCTCATGGTCAGCGTCGAGTACCTCAAGGAGAACGGCACGAACTACCGCAACGCCATCCGGGAGGTCCGCGACGAGGTCAAGAACAACCCCGTTACCAAGGAAGACATCCAGACGCGAATGGAATCCGCCCTCAACAAGTCGAAGTGAACCAGGGTCGCCCGCCCCGTGTCGATACCGTCATGGATCAGGACAAACGCCGACAACGTGAACTGAAACGCGAGATCAAGCAGGCGGGCAACCGCAAGCGACGCCGTGCGCTCTCGCGCGACCTCCAAGTCAACCCCGACGAGGCGGCACACGCCGAGTTCGACTACGGCCGCGACAGCAGCGAGCCACTCAACGGGGCCGATCGCGATACGACCCGACGCCCGACCGGCGAAGAAGAGTGAGTGAATCACCCAGAAACCAACCGAATAGTTATATTACCTCATCCTCCTTCGGTTGATCCCCCGGACACTCACCCCCGGAGGACCGCCCCCATGCCCGCCACATCCTGGCTCTTTACCGCCCTGCTCGCCGTCCACCTCCTCTCGGTCGCCGCCTGGTTCGGCGCGCTCGTCTACCGCACGTTCGTGGTCAACATCCGCG
>JANXSH010001289.1 GCA_025356615.1 Planctomycetia bacterium
CCGCCCTCGACGAGGACGTTCGCGGGCTTGAGGTCGCGGTGGACGAGGCCGTTGTCGTGGGCGAACGCCAGCGCCTCGGCGACCTGCGCGATGAGGGCGAATATCTCGCCCGCGTCGATCGGCCGGCCGAGTTTCTCGTGGCGTGCCGCCAGATAGCGGAGGAGGTCGCCGCCGGTGACGAACTCGTAGACGAGGTACGGGGTCTCGTGGTCGAGGTCGTAGCCGTAGAGCCGGACGACGCGCGGCGACCAGTCCTCGCCGCCCGCCTTCATGAGGCGCTCGAGGTTGTCGCGCTCGCGGTGCAGCGACTGCGCGAGGCCGGAATCGAGGCAGAACTTGATGGCCAGGGGTAGGTGTTGGAGGCTGCGCGTCGAGGCGCGGTAGACCGCGCCGAAGCCGCCGGTGCCGAGCAGCGCGTCGAGGCGATACGGCGTGCCGGGCACATCGACCCCGACGCGGTAGGGCGGCAAGGTCATCGGCAGGAGCGAGAGGAGTTGTTGCGGCTCCTCGACGGAGATCGTCTGCGGCAGCGAGCGCATGCCGGTGGGCGAGGGCTTGCACAGGGCGCGATCGATCGAGCCGGGCAACAGGGTGAGGTAACTCAGGGCGAGGTCGCGATCCGCCGGAGCGAGCGGCTCGAGGACGATGCGGTCGAGAATCTCCTCGGCTTGCTGGCGAGCCTCTTCGGGCGTGGTCGCGGCGAGTTCGGCCAGCGCCCTGTCGCGCTCCTCGGGCGGCTGCGTTCGGAACCAGCCGGCCCACTGCTGGACGATGCGACCGCCGAAGAAGTTGATGACCTTCTCGACGCTCTGGCCGACAGCCAAGCCGACCATGCCGCCCACGACACCCCCGTCGGGACCACCCGCGAGGGCACCCGCGCAGCCCCCCAGGACCGGGACGATCCCCTCGGTGGCGAGAGCGAGTAACATTCCGCGACGTGGCTCAGGCATGGGGGCCTCGGGTGTAGGCGATCAGGGGGGCGCGGAAGCCCACCGGTTGCAACCGGTGGGCTTGGAGGCGCGAGAGCCTCGTCTCCTTATTCGCTCGCTTCCGCGCTGATCTTTGCATCTTTGATCGTATAGAGGAAGTTTTCTGGGTCTCGGCTGTTCAGCGAGAGCTTGCCCTGCACGCGAACCCGCTCGCGGCGGAAGCGGAACGTCTTGTCGTCGGGCAGTTCGACGAGGACGATGTGGACGAGGTCCGGCATCTCGCAGTACCAGCAGCCGACGGGGTGTTCGACGAGCAGGAAGGCGACGACATCGGCGTTCTCGCCGAGCGGCTGCATGTAACCGCGGATATCGACCCGCAGGTCGTCGAGGCCGCGCAGGTGGCGCGCGAACGTGGGCCGCGCCTGGCGATCGATCGTCGTCTCGCCGATCAACTCCCAGGCGAGGGCGTTCAGCCCCTTCGGGTCGATCGGAGGCAGGGCCGCGAGCGCGAGACGATTGACGAGGGCACGCGACGACTTGGGTTTGAAGAGGAGGGCGTGTTCGCCGTGTTCCTTCTTCGTGCCCGGCTTCACCGCCTTGGCAAGGGCGTCGGCGGCGGCTCGCATCTGCTTGCGATGCGAAAGGAGGTCAGCGTCACGCAGGCCGAACTCGGTCACACAGCCGTCCATGATGGCGGCGGCGGTGCCGACATCGCCGCTCGCCCCGGCCACCTCGGCGAGCTGCCAGAGCAGCCGCGCGTCGCCCGGCAACCACAGGGCGAGCATCTGGAGCCGACCGACGACCTCGGCGGTGAGCGCCTTCCGCTGGTCGGCGGCGAGTCGGCCCGGCTCGTAGCGCCCGGAGGGGCCGACGAACCGCACGCCCGTGAGGTCGTCGAGGGATTGAGTGTTCGCCTTCTCGCCTTGCCGGGAGCGAAGGAGTTTCAGGTGCAGCCGCTCCGCCGGGGCGAGAGAGGCGGGCGCGAGGCGGACCGACTGCTCGAGCGCCCCGGTGGCCTGGGCGAGTCGTCCTTGCAGGTGCCAGGCGGTCCCGAGGTTGGCGGCGAGGCGGAAGTGTTTGGGGTTGGCCACCTGCGCGGGCCGGAGGACTTCGACGGCGCGATCGGCGTTGCCGAGGCGAAGGTACAGTCCGCCGAGGTCGGCGGCCTCGTCGGGGGTGAGCTTGTCCTTCTTCGCGAGGCGCACCGACTCTAGTTCGTAGCGTATTCGCAGCGGCGAGGCCACCGCGCCGGGGCCGGGCTTGACGGCGATCTGCCGCAACGCACGCTGGTCGAGCAACAGGCCGCGCCACTGGCACGGCAACTCGGCGAACGTCTCGCCGCTAAAGTGCAGCCCCGCGCGGCACGGCGTCCCGAAGAGCAGGAGGGCCAGGAATAAAAGACGCGACATAAGGACACTCGGAGGGAGGAAGGGACGGCCTCCTATGAGTCTAGCAGACTTCCCCGAGACTGTGCCGGTGAAACTATCCGAATCGGGTTCTCTCGCCCCTGAGCCAACCGAGTTGCAGCGACAACCCGCCTCGCGCTGCTCGCCTGGTCCTTCCTGTGACAAGGGGCCATTTCCCCAGTCCTCCTTTCGGCCCGCCGTCCGGTATATATCTATGTGGGGACGATTATGGCCATTCCCGAGGACGATGCCGACTTGGTCCTGCGGGCGAAGGCGGGCGATCAGCAGGCGCTGGCCGAGCTGTTCGCGTGCTACCGCGACCGCCTGGGCAAGCTCGTGCGCATCCGCATGGACCGCCGACTCTACGGGCGGATCGACACCTCGGATGTCCTCCAGGACGCCTACCTCGACGCGGCCCGCCGACTGCCGGAATACGTCGCCGCACCTGCGGTCCCCTTCTACCTCTGGCTGCGCGCCCTGACGGGGCAGCGCCTCGTCGATCTGCACCGCCACCACCTCGGGGCGCAGATGCGCGCGGCGGGTCAGGAGGTCTCGCTCTACCGCGGCGCGCTGCCGGCGGCGTCCTCGGCCTCGCTGGCGCACCAACTGCTCGGGGGGTGGACCTCGCCGTCCCAGGCCGCCGTCCGCGTCGAGATGCAGTACCGTTTGCAAGAGGCACTCAATAGTATGGACCCTATGGACCGTGAGGTCTTGGTGCTGCGCCACTTCGAGGAACTGACCAACGTCGAAACGTCCGAAGTCCTCGGCATCGAGACCTCGGCCGCCAGCAAGCGCTACATCCGCGCGATACGCCGACTCAAGGCGATCCTGGAAGCCGTGCCCGGATTCTTCGAGTGAACAGGTGGAGGAAGCCTCCCATGCCTTCGTCCGATTCAGCCCAGGACGTCTTGCTCGAACGGCTCGCCGCCGAGTTCGTCGAGCGGCACCGCGCGGGGGAGCGCCCGCCGCTGAGCGAATTCGTCCAGCGACACCCCGAGCTGTCGGCGGACATCCGCGACCTGTTCCCCGCCCTGGTGCAGATCGAGCAACTCAAGCCGGCCGCCGACCTGACCGGGGAGTTCGAGCCGGAGGGCGTCGCCGGCGGCGAGTCGGGGCCGGACCGTCTCGGCGACTACCGCATCCTGCGCGAGGTGGGCCGGGGCGGCATGGGCGTGGTATACGAGGCGGAGCAGGAGTCCCTCGGGCGACACGTCGCGCTGAAGGTGTTGCCCCCCTCGGCGCTGCTGAACCCGACGTACCTGGAGCGGTTCCGCCGCGAGGCGAAGGCGGCCGCGCGCCTGCACCACACGAACATCGTGCCCGTCTTCGGCACGGGCGAGCACGGAGGCGTGCCGTTCTACGCCATGCAGTTCATCCGGGGCGAGGGGCTGGACCGGGTGCTGGCCGACGTTCGCCGCCTGCGCCGGGGCAAGGCGGAGGCGAGCGAGGAGGGCGAGCCGGGGGTGGCGCACAGCCTGCTGACGGGCCTGTTCTCCCCGGCGACGGTAACGGGGTCGGGCGAGCCGATCCATCGCCCCGCCCCGTCGGTCTCGACTTCGGGGCTGTCGGCTACGGGGCCGGACGGGGAATACTTCCGTGGGGTGGCGCGGATCGGGGTGCAGGTGGCCGAGGGATTGGCCTACGCGCATCGGCAGGGGGTCTTACACCGGGACATCAAGCCGTCGAACCTGTTGTTGGACATGGCGGGGACGGTGTGGATCACGGACTTCGGCCTCGCCAAGGCGGAGGGGGCGGGGGAGCTGACGCAGACGGGCGACATCGTGGGGACGATCCGGTACATGGCACCGGAGCGGTTCGAGGGTAGCTCACTGCCGCAAGGCGACGTGTACGCCCTCGGGCTGACGCTGTACGAACTGATGACGCTGCGGCCCGCGTTCGACGACACGAACAAGGCGAAACTAATCGAGCGGATGCTGCACGAGCCGCCGGTGCCCCCGCGTAAGGTGGACCCGCGTATCCCGCGCGACCTCGAGACGGTGGTGCTGAAGTGCCTGGCCAAGGATCCGCGCGAGAGGTACGCGACGGCAGACGCCCTCGCGGAAGACTTGGGACGCTTCCTCGCCGACCGCCCCATCCGGGCGAGGCGCATCTCCACGACCGAGCAGGTCTGGCGCTGGTGCCGGCGCAACCCCGCCGTGGCTTCGCTGTCGGGGTTCGTCTTCCTGTTGACGACCGGGCTGGCCCTGGTCTTCGGCATCGGCAGCGCCCGCCTCTCGTCGGCGCTGGGCGACCTCTCGTCGGCGCTGGGCGACGCCCACCACAACCTGGAACGGGCCGAACAGGCCGAGCGGCGGGCCAGACTGCGCGAGGCCGAGGCGCTCATCGGGGAGGCGCACGGCATCCGCCAGAGTCGGCGCGAGGGCCAGCGCTTCGCCGCCCTCGCCGCGCTGGGTAAGGCCGCGACCATCGGGCGGGAACTCGAGCAACCCGAGGAGTGGTTCACCCGCCTGCGGAACGAGGCGATCGCCGCGATCGCGCTGCCGGACCTGCACATCACCAAGGAATGGGCCGCCTCCGGGGACGAAACCGCCTTCGCCGTCTCCGGCGACCAGCGTGTGTGGGCGCGCTCGGACGCCAAGGGTGTCGTGAGCGTGCGGAGTACGGCCGACGGCCGCGAAATCGGCTCCCTCCCTGGAGGCGGCGGGCCCGGCCTCCTCTACCTGAGTCACGACGGGAAGGAAGTCGTACAATTTACCGCCCTCCCTGCGATTCGGAGCCAGACGGCCCACCTCTGGGCCGTCGAAGAGGGCGGCTCGCGCGAGCGCTTTCGCGCCGCGGGCGTGGATCATGTGGCCTTCATGGAAAGCGGGCAGGGGCGGCGGGTCGTCCTCGCCCACTCTAACGGGGCGATGAGCGTCTACTCGCTCGCGAGCGGGAAGAAGATCGGCACCTTCGAGGCGGCGGACATTCGCTTCTCGCCCCGGCTTGCTGCCCACCCCCAGGAACCCCTCGTCGCCGTGAGCTCCTACGCCTCGCGCTACGTCGAGGTGCGGAACATCCAGACGGGGCAGGTGGTCTGCAAGGAACTCCCGCCCTGGCGCGGCGGCAGTCGCTGCGCCTGGCACCCCGGCGGCAAGTACCTCTGCGTCTGCGTCTCGGACGCCCTGGTGGAGGGGACCGGGGTCCGCGTGTATCGGTTCGACAAGGCCGCGGGGAAGTTGCACTACCTGCGCACGATCCCGTGCGGGCACGGCGAGACCAGGCTGTGCTTCCACCCCACCGGCGACCGCTTCTTCGCGACCGGGTGGAACGCGACCGTAACGCTCTGGGACTTCTGGGCCGGGCGAGAACTGTTCCAGACTCGGACCGGGTCGCAAGGCGAATCGCTCGCCGTCTCGGTGACTCCCGACGCGGACACGCTCGCCCTGGCGATCTTGCCGGAGCGCCGGGGCGTCGGCGTCTGGTCGTTCGCCGACGCGCGCGAGTACCGCGCCATCAAGCCGACGGCCAAGACGGCCCCGCTGTCGTTCGCGATCCACCCCACGGGCCGGCTGGCCGCGCAGAACAGTTCCGACGGGTTGCGCCTGTTCGACCTGACGACCGGGTCCGAGGTCGCCTTCGTCCCCACCAACAAGGAGCAGCAGAATTCCGAGTTCTTCGGACGCCTGTGCTTCGACGCGAAGGGGACGCTGTACACCAACGGTCGCGCCGGCCTGTTCGTATGGCCGGTCACGCCCAACCCGAACGGACCCGGCAAGTGGACCCTCGGCCCCCCGCGTCGCCTGCTGTTCAATCCGGGCATCAACGGCGTCTCCGCCAGCGCCGACGGCAAGGTGGTCGCCCAGGCGATGTACACGGGCTACGGCATGGCGCAGTACGCCGGCGGGTGGATCCTGCACCCGGACTCGCCGACCCCTCGCAGGGTCGAAGCCGGGATCGGCCTTCGCACGACGGGCGTGAGTTCGGACGGCAAGTGGGTCGCACTGACGATCCAAAACGGGCCGGTCCTGGTCTACGAGGCCGCGACCGGCCGCAAGGTTTGGCAGACGAAAGACGGCGCCGATTGGGGCCGGTTCAGTCCCGACGGTCGGCTGCTGCTAGCCGGGGCGGCGAAGGGGCGGGCCTACCGGGTAGGCACCTGGGAGCCGGGGCCGGAACTCGGCCCCGGAACAGCCTACGACTGCACCCCCGACAACTCCCTCGCGGTCCTGGGTCTGCCCAACGGCGTCTACCGCCTGGTCGAACTGGCGACGGGGCGAGAGGTGGCCCGGCTCGAGGACCCGGACCGGGTCGCGGCGGAGGCGCGGTTCACCCCCGACGGCACCCGCCTCGTGGTGCAGGCACCCGACGGGCTGCGCGTCTGGGACTTGCGGCTCGTGCGCCGGGGACTGACCCGACTCGGCCTCGACTGGGACGCGCCGCCCTACCCCGACGAGAAGCCGGGTGCCCCCTTCGTCGATCCGGTCGAGGTCACGGTCATCGGCGCGGAGCTGGCGACCGATTCCCGGAAGCGCGCGGAATGGGAGCGGAACCGGGCCGTCAACACGCTGTTGAGCAAGCCGCTGGACCCGGACGCCCACTACACCATCGGCAGGTTCGACCTGGACACCGACCAGAACCAGCTCGCCTACTTCCACTTCTCGATGGCCCTGTCCTCGCGTCCCAATTTCACCGAGGCGCTCTACTACCGCGTCCGGGCCGCCTACCGCGCGAAACGCTGGGCCGACACCATCGCCGACGCGACGCGCTACTTGAGGCGGACCCCGGACGACATCGGCACGCGGATCTTACGCGCCGACGCTTGCAGGCAAACGAAACGTTACGAGGAGGCTCTCCAGGACTACTCGGCGGTGATCGAGCGCTACCCCAAGGATCCGCTCCTGTACGACAGCCGGGCCGAGTGCTACGAAGCCCTGAAGAAGCCCGACCTCGCCAAGGCGGACCGCGACGAGGCGATCCAACTCGAGCCGCTCGACCCGGCGACGATGAACAGCCGTGCCTGGCGGCTCTTGACCGGCCCGGTCGGCCAACGCGACCCGGTCCGCGCATGGGGCCTGGTCCGGGAGGCCGTCCGACTCCGTCCGGGGGAGGCCAAGTACCTCGAGACCCTCGGCGTGGCCCAGTACCGCAACGGCCAGTACGAGGAGGCGAGGGCGACGCTCGAGAAGAGCCTCGCGGCCAGTAAAGGCGACCGCGACGGCATCGACCTGTTCTTCCTGGCGATGTGCCACGCCAAGTCCTCCGACGCCGCCAAAGCGAAGGACTGTTTCGACCGCGCCGTGCGGTGGGTCGAGGCGAAGAAAGACCTGTCCGCCCAACACGTCGAGGAACTGAAGGCGTTCCGCGCGGAGGCGGAGGAGGTGTTGAGCAAGTTGCCCGGCAAGAAGAAATGAATGGGACACGGGTCGAACGGGATAGGCGGATCGGGAGGAGTGGATTTGGTACGATCTGTATCCGTCCGTCTCATCCGCGTTGCATTCTTCAGCCTTCGATGACCTTCTCGCGCAACACCTTGTAGTCCGTCTTGCCCGTCCCGAGGACCGGCAGGCTCGGCACCTTTTGCACGTCGTCGAGGCGCATTACGCCCTGGAAACCCTCCTTCAGGAGGAGTTCGTTGGCCTCGCGCAGGCCGATCGACTCGGTGGAGAAGAGGACGACCTTGCGCCCGCCGCCGTCCAGCTCGACGCCCTCGACGGCAACGCGCGGGCCGTCCTTCGTCGGCGGGTAGAGGCGGGCGAACGGCTCCTCCAGCGCGGGCAGTGAGATCATTTCGCCGCCCGCCTTGATGAACCGCTTCAGCCTCCCTGAGAAGGTGATGTACCCGTCGGCGTCTATCCGCACCAGGTCGCCGGTTATGTACCAGCGCTTGCCCGCGTGGTCGCGGAACGGCGACGGGGCGTCGGGGCCGGCGTAGCCGCCGAAGATGGTCGGCCCGGCGACGAGGAGCATCCCCATTCCGCCTTGGGGCACCTCCTTGTCGGTTTCCAGGTCGAGGACGCACGTCTCGACCCCAGGCAAGGCTCTCCCCACGGTGCCCGGTCGCGGCGCTTCGGGGGGGTTGACCGAGACGACGGGCGAGCATTCCGTGATGCCGTACCCCTCGAGGACGACGGCGGAGGGCGACGCCTCCTTGCACTTGGCGAAGACGGCCTCGGGGCACTTCTCCGCGCCGACGATTATCATGCGCAGCGAGGTCAGCTCTCCCGACTCCGCGCGTTCCAGGATGTAGCTGACGAACGTCGGCGTGCCGACGAGGACGGTCGGCTTGTAGACGCCGACCTTGCGCGCCAGCGCGGCGGCGTCGGTCGGGTCGGGGTGGCGCACGACGCGCACCCCGGCCAGCAGGGGGAACAAGCCTGTGATCGACATCCCGAAGCTGTGGAACGCCGGCAGGAACCCGAGGAAGGAGTCCTCTCGGGTGAACTTCAGTATCTCGAGGCCCGCGCGCTGGTTCATGATGATGTTGCGGTGCGTCAGCGGGACGGCCTTGGGCGCCTTCTCCGAGCCGGACGTGAACAGCACGACGGCGGGACTCGCCGGATCGACGCTCGGCACGTTACCCCGAATCGAGCCTGGGAAGAATCGCACCTTCCCGAGCGTCCACAGGAGTTCGACCTTGCCGATCTTCTTGCGCAGTTCTTCGAGGAAGACGTACTGCGTCCCGCCTACCTCGACGCCTACGCGGTCGATGAAGAGCTTCGACGACACGACGTGCGTGAGTCCCATGACCTGGGCCGCGTGGGCGAGGTTGGCCGGCCCGGTGGTCCAGTTCAGGACGACGGGCAACTTGTCCGCGAGGTAGAGGCCGAGCAACGCCACGTCACAGCCGACGGACGCGGGCATGAGCAGGCCGACGTTCTTGCCGGGCAAGTCCCGGAAGCGCGCGGCCATCGTGAGCGCGCCGACGAGGAGGCGCTCGTAGGTCAGCGCGCCCGAGCCGTCGTCGGCGCAAGCGATGTCCGAGCGGCACGCGAGCGCGCGGGCGACGAACGCCTCGGCCATGTGCTCGCCGAGCAGTTCGGGGGATCGTGAGTTCTGATTGCCCTCGAACCAGGCCGGCGGCGGCGGCTTGGGAGGTTCGCGATGGACGAGGCCGGCGGCGAGGGCGTAGAGTTCGCCCATCGTCGTCGGCACCGAGTCGCCGCTGAAGCCGAATCGGCGTTCGACGTTCAGGCTCAGTTCCATGCGGTCGAGGCTGTCCAGGCCGAGGTGTTCGAGCGAGGATTCCGGCGTGAGACCTTCGCCGGGCGCGCCCTTCTTCAGGCGTGTCGTCACGATCTCGTCGACGGCCTTGCGGGTTCCCTCATCGAGTTTGCTCAGATCGACGTTCTCTTTCGCCTCGATTTTCGGGAATTCGCGCGTCCGGGGGCCGAACAGGAAGTGCAGCGGGACGAAGGTCGGCGACTCGGGAGCGTCGGAGTTGTACCACTCCTCCAACCAGGGGTTGAGAACCTCGCGATCGGTCCCCGGCAGGGTCGTCCGGTCGATCACCTCGAGGGTGATACTAACGTTCCTGCGCGGGGCGAAGAAGAGGAAGTTGGCGAACAGATACCCCAGGCCGTGCAGCGCCACCTGCACGAAGTTCGGCCCCGTGCCGTCCCAGCCCCAACTGAAGCGACTGCCCCACAGCCCGCGCGTCTTGGCGAGGACGACCTGAGCCTGGGGCACGTCGCGCAACACGTCGGAAACCGTGCGGGCGGCCCCGAGATCCTCGACGGGGGTGCGCTCCAGGTGGCCGGAGGGCCAGAGGATGACGTTCTGCCCCTTGTTCAGGGCGTCCTTGATGCTCTGAAGTGTCTCTTCGGTCCGCTGCCTCGCCTCGGCACTCGTCTGCTCCAGGTCCGGCACTCGAAGCGCGTCGATCAGGACGAGCAAGACCGAGAGCGGGCCGCGAAAGTTGCTCTCGAGCAACAGGGGCCTCGGCTGAATGCTCGGCATCAGCGTCGAGAGCACGATCGGCGGGTCGATGAACGCGGGGTGGTTGGGCAAGATGAGCAGCGGCCCCTTCGCCGCGCGCACCTCGTCCAGGCCGTGGACGCGAATGCGGTAGCGCAGCGAGAGGATCAACCGGAAGAGCCAAAATGTCAGGGATCGTAGCAGGCGAAGCATAGGGAGTCGTACCACCGTGCGCGAGTTCGTGGGGTTGTGAATGACTCTATAGAATGAGTACGCTTTTCGCCAGACTCGGATGACTTGCTGGCTGATGTCGATTCGTCTCGCCGGGCCTCGGCGTTCACCCTGGGGCAAGGTCAGGAGGTGCGATGGCGAAGGGCAATGCGGGCGTGTACGATGGTTCTAGCGGAATCAGCTCCCGGTGAGTTGGGAAAGGGAGAGGTCGGCGATGATTAGCAAAGTCTCGATTCACAACTTCAAGTGCCTGCGCGATGTCCGCATCGATCTGGAACGATTCACCGTGTTCGTCGGGCCGAACGCCTCGGGCAAAACGAGCATCCTGCAAGGGCTGGACCTGCTCTCTCGCGCCTTTCGAGACACCCAAGCCTTCAATGACGGTCTGGTATCTCAGGTGATGAGCCGAGGAGCGACGGATGCCGTCGAACTGATAGTGGAATCGGGAGGCCAATGTTTCCGGTATTCCAGCGCGAGGCTATCACCCGGCAACGGGGTGCCCGGAGCGGGAGCGGCGCGAGAGATAGCCGCCGACTTCGATTCGCCCGCGTGGATGCTTTCGGACTCCATCGGTGGAAACACTTTGCATCTCCCGCTGTCCGTATTACTCCGGTTGGAGGCATCGAAGCTCATTTTTTCGGCTCCGTGCTTTCCTGACCCGACGATCATGGCACCAGATGGGACGGGAATGCACACATCCCTGGCGAGCATGGCGCTCAACGACCCGGATTCGTGGCAGGCGCTGCAAGCGGATCTGCGGCGTATCATCCCGACGATACGCCGTCTGCGGCATACGAAGACTCCCATCGACCCTAGCAAGCCACCTTCTCTCTTGTTCGACGTGCTCGGGGCGGATTCTTTGCCAGCCGATCAGGTGAGTGAGGGTACACTCCTCGTCCTCGGCCTTCTGACCGCCCTCCACGGTTCGGATCGTCCGAGCCTCGTCCTTCTCGACGACATGGACCGGGGGCTTCACCCCAGGGCGCAGAAGGATCTCGTCACGCTGCTGCGCGGCCTGCTGGACACGAAACCCGGACTCCAGATCGTCGCCACGACGCATTCGCCTTATTTACTCAACTGGGTGCAGGCCAACGAGGTGCGGATGACCTGCCTACAGGACGGTGCGACACTCTGCGCCCCGCTGGAGGATCACCCCAAGTTCGAGAAGTGGAAGGACGAGATGTCCTCGGGCGAGATGTGGAGTCTGTTCGGTGAGAAGTGGCTCGTGGAGAAGGTGGGTGTGATTGCATGAGCCTGCAATTCGCTGTCGTCCACGAAGCACATGCGGACTTCGAGACCGCGACGGAATTGGCCGACCGAGTGCTATGCGAGGCCATCGACTGGATGGACGAAGACTTGCTCGTCCACCAGCGAACATGGTCGGTCGAATCGACAGAAGGAAAGCGGCTGACCTGGAAAGCGATTAAGCATTTGGCGCTCGACGCAGGGGTCGTGGCCGAAGGCCACTTCGACGGCGAACCGGGCTTGCCCGACGCAAGGGCGGCCCGACGCGCGATCCTCTATCTTCGCCAGGAACTTCCGAATCTGGACGCGATCGTCCTGATTCGCGATCAGGACGACCAGCCGGACCGGCGGGATGGGCTGGAGCAGGCCCGGAGCCAAGATCACGGTGGGATTCCGATCGTCGTGGGCCTCGCCGTTGTCGAACGCGAGTGCTGGGTACTCAGCGGATTCGACCCTCGCGACGATGACGAGTTCGCCCTCCTGGAGGCCGAGAAGACGAGGCTGGGATTCGACCCGCGCGAGAAGAGCCATGACTTGACGGCATGCAAGGATGACACCGCGAAGCGCAGTCCGAAGCGAGTTTTGCGGACTCTTTCAGCCGGCGACTGGGAGCGAGAACGCCGCTGCTGGC
>JANXSH010001290.1 GCA_025356615.1 Planctomycetia bacterium
TGAGGAACTCCGGAATCGCCAGGATCGAACAACGAGGACCGACGGCTTTCCTGTTCCGGCTGGTGAATGCGGGGTGTGACCCCAGTGACTATTCGAACCGCGGATCGCCGAGTTCGGGGCGGACCTAACTTACTTCCGGACCAAGGACGTCCTAGCGGAATACGGTCTCGTCTCGAAGGGGTTCTCGTCTTCCACAACCCAGGATTCAATGGGTATGAGTGGATATAAACAATATACCAGCGGTCTTGCTTCACCGCTTACTTCGTGCGCGGCTCCCATCCGAGGAGTACCGATGAGTGTGAAGATGACCCGGCAGGCCTACGCGGGCCATTACGGGCCGACGACGGGCGATCGAATCCGGCTCGCGGATACGGAACTCCTCATCGAGGTCGAGAAGGACCACGCGATCCTCGGCGAGGAGGTCGTCTTCGGCGGGGGCAAGGTGATCCGCGAGAGCATGGGCCAGGCGGACGATAGCACCGGCCAGCCGGTCCTCGACCTGGTCATCACGAACGTCGTCGTCCTCGACTGGTGGGGCGTCGTCAAGGGGGACATCGGCATCCGGGCGGGACGAATCGTCGCGGTCGGCAAGGCGGGCAACCCGCAGGTCCAGCCGGGCGTCGATCCGCGCCTCATCATCGGGCCGGGCACCGAGGTCATCTCCGGCGAGGGGATGATCTGCACGGCGGGCGGCGTGGACAGCCACGTCCACATGATCTGCCCCCAGCAAGTCGAGGTGGCCGTCGCTTCGGGCATCACGACGATGATCGGCGGCGGCACCGGCAGCGCCACCGGCACCTGGGCAACGACCTGCACTCCGGGCGCGTGGAACACGATGCGCATGCTCCAGGCCGCCGAGGGGCTGCCCGTCAACTGGGGCATCCTGGGCAAGGGCAACAGCGCCGCCGCCCGGCCCCTCGAGGAGCAGCTCCGCGCGGGGGCGTGCGGCCTCAAACTCCACGAAGACTGGGGCACCACCCCCGCCGCCATCGATCAGGCTCTGAGCGTCGCCGATCGGTTCGATGTCCAGGTCGCGATCCACACCGACACGCTCAACGAGGCGGGATTCGTCGAGACGACGATCGACGCCTTCAAAGGCCGGACGATCCACACCTACCACACCGAGGGCGCGGGCGGCGGCCACGCGCCGGACATCATCCGCATCGCCGCTCTCGCCAACGTCCTGCCGTCCAGCACCAACCCGACGCGGCCGTACACCGTCAACACGTTGGACGAGCACCTCGACATGCTCATGGTCTGCCACCACCTCAACCGCGAGGTGCCCGAGGATGTCGCCTTCGCCGAGAGCCGAATTCGCGGCTCGACCATCGGCGCGGAGGACGTGTTCCACGACCGGGGCATCCTGAGTATGTTTAGCTCGGACTCGCAGGCAATGGGCCGCATCGGCGAGACCATTATTCGCTGCTGGCAGACCGCCCACAAGATGAAACTACAGTTCGGTCCGACCCCCGGCGACACGTCGCGCAACGACAACACCCGCGCCAAGCGCTACGTCGCCAAGTACACGATCAACCCGGCGATCACGCACGGCATCGGGCACGTCGTCGGCAGCATCGAGCCGGGCAAGATCGCCGACTTGTTGCTCTACAAGCCCGCCTACTTCGGGGTGAAGCCGGAGCTGGTCCTGAAGGCTGGCCTGCTCATCTACGCCCAGATGGGCGACCCCAACGCCAGCATCCCGACGCCGCAGCCGGTCTACATGCGCCCGCAGTTCGCGGCTTACGGACGAGCGCTGTCGAAGTCGTGCCTCACCTTCGTCTCGCAGGCAGCGCTGGACGACGGGATCGTCGAGCGCTACGGCCTCCAGCGCGAGGTCGTGGCCGTGACGGGATGCCGGGCGATCACGAAGAAGGACATGCGGAACAACGACGCAACGCCGAAGATCGAAGTGAGGCCGGACACTTATGAGGTGTTCGTGGACGGCGACAAGGTGAGCAGCGAGCCGGCGACGGAGTTGCCGATGACGCAGAGGTATTTCTTGTTTTGAGGGGAAGAATGGGACGGAAACCCTCGACCGTGTAGCCGCGACGCGAAGCGGAGCGCGCTGGTCGCGCTCCGCTTCGCGTCGCG
>JANXSH010000570.1 GCA_025356615.1 Planctomycetia bacterium
CTCGGCCAACGGGCGCGAGCCGATGGGGTTCGCCATCGCCTCGGCAACCGCCGCCTCCGGGTCGGCGAGCGGCGGCGCGGGCCGGATCGAGAGCGGCCCGACGATGTTCGCGTCGGGGAGGGTCACGTCGAGGCCGGTCCGGCCGTAGTCGAGTTTCAGCTTCATGGTCGGCCTTTAGTTTTCAGTGTTCAGTTTTCAGTTTTCAGTTTTCAGTTCGGTCGGTGAGGCGTAGATCCCGTATGCCGTCTTCACTGAAAACTGAAAACTGAAAACTGAAAACTGAATATTGCATGAATCGGACACTCTCCCTATCATACCACAACGAATGGGTATCCGATTACGAGAGAATGGAAACGAACCATGTCGATCGACAAGAGCCTGCGACGGAAGAACTCGCTGGCGCGAACGCGCAACGTATTGACCCGCCCGGAACGAATCGCCGTGTTGATGGGCGACGAGCGTTGGAAGGAGGGCCAAAGCCCCTTCAACCTCCCGAAGGTCCGCGTCCTCAAGATCAGCAAGAAGGCCAAGGCCAAGGCGAAGGACGAGGAGGAGCCGGAGGTCGCCAAGAAGGACGACAAGAAGGGCGGCAAGAAGTAGCCTTTCGTCCCTTTCGACTCCTTCAGGCTGGTCGGGCGGATCCCTAGAAGGATTCGTCCGACCGGCCTGTATCGTTTTCGCCGGTTTTTCGCCCCATCCCGAATATTCCGCGAGAAGATTCGACCTGAAGTCGAATCGCGTTCTAAACTTTCCCATCGGGATCGAATTCCTCGGGAGCGCGAAAGCTCCAGAATTTCGAGTCCTCCTGGGGTTAGTCGATGCACGAATCACCGAATCGGGATGATACACCCCCTGACGCCACTCGGGCCGCCCTCGAGTTGGTACACGGTCTACTGTGCAGCCCCGCCGGCGAGCAATCGGACCTGTCGGGGCTACTCCGCTCCGTCGGGGTCGCGTTCGAGGCCCAGGCGGTCGGGATCGCCTCCTGGCCGGAGACCAAAGTGCTCGTCCGACACCCCGAATGTGCCGAGACGACTAGCCTCCCCTGGGCGAACGACCCCACCCTGTTGGAGCGCGTCTCCAAGATCCCCCTCGGCCTTTGCGTCCCGCACCAGAACGGGTCGGCGCTCGTCGTCGTCCAACTCGGGGCCGATCAGAGGCCGTGGGTCTTGTGGCTCGAGGCCGAGACCCCGGATCGCTTCTCCGAGAGTGAGCGGGCCGCGTTCGTGATGCTCGGCTCGAGCATCGGGCGCTTGCTCGGGCAGGAGAATCGGCCCCGATGGGCTGAGGCGCTCGAGCAGCGGATGCGCCAACAACAGCTCGATGCCGCCGCCAACGTGACTCGTCGCCTGGCCCACGATTTCGGGAACGTGTTGACGGGCATCCTCGGCTTCACGGAATTGGCCCTGACGCAACCTCTTCCGTCTCACACGCCGCTGAACTCGTACCTCCAGGAAGTTCACCGCGCCGCCCAACACGGGGCGACCTACACGCACCAGCTCCGCCTCTTTTCGCGGCGGTCCACGACCACGGCGCGTTGCAACCACCTGTCCCACGTCCTCACGGACCAGGAAGCACGCCAGTCGGGGGCCCAGCCCAAGGATCTGAACTTCCGCCTCTACGTCCCGGCCGAATTACCCGCCGTCAGCATCGACTCGGAGAGTCTGAATCAAGTCCTCGGCGCGCTACTCGACAACGCCCGCGAGTCCCTCAGCCCCGGCGGCTCGATGAGCCTGTCGGCCCGCCCGGTCGATCTCGACGAGGGCGAATGCGCCGAACTCTACGGGTCGTTACGGCCCGGCCCGCACGTCGAAGTCGTCATCGCCGACACGGGCAGTGGCCTCTCGCTCGAGGCCCAGCGGAGGATCCTGGTCGAGCCGTTCTTCACGACCCGCCCCCGGCACAAGGGCTTCGGCCTCGCGGTGACTTACGGGATCCTCGCGGCCCACCGGGCGGGGCTGCGCATCCACGCCGGCGAGGAGCGCGGCACGGTGGTCCGGGTGCTGTTGCCGGTCGCCCCCGCCCCGGTCGTCTCCCCCGCCCGAACGCAGGACGTGCCGGGGTCGGCCCATCCGACGCTTTGCGGCGAGCGCATCCTCGTCGTGGACGACCAGCCGGACATCCTCCGCTACGTCACGACGAGCCTCGAGCAAGCCGGGTATCGCGTCAAGGGGGTCGGGTCGGCGGAAGCCGCCTACCAAGCTTACATCGCCCCGGCCAACGACCCGTTCGGCCTGGTGTTGACCGATGTCATCATGCCGGAGATGACCGGGGTCGAACTCGTCCGCCGACTCGTCCGGCGGGATCCTTCGGTTCGAGTGCTGTTCATGAGCGGGCATGTGACGCCCGACTTCACCCAACACGACATGACGAACCACCCCTTCGAATTGCT
>JANXSH010000577.1 GCA_025356615.1 Planctomycetia bacterium
GCGACGAAAACCCCCAGAACGACCAGGGCGGCGCAACTTGCCGCGCCTGCCAGGAACCACTTACGCATGGATTATCTCCTCGGGACATGAATCATCGGCACTATAGTAACAGACGAGATGGAATCGTGGGAAGATTGGGTCGTCTTTTCTCGATGCGCGGGCGGGCCGATCAGGCGTGCCCACGCATTACATGCGTCAGGATCGTCCCGGCGATCTGCCCCAGAGGGAGGATTCGCTCGGCGGCATCGAGGTCGGCGGCGGCTTTTGGCATGCCGTAGACGATGCACGATGCCTCGTCCTGGGCCACGGTAAGCCACCCCGACTTGCGCAGCGCGAGCAGCCCGCGAGCGCCATCGTTGCGCATGCCGGTGAGCAGGACCGCCACGCCGGGGCGGGCCCAGTGCGTCGTGAGGCTCGTGAAGAACTCGTCGATCGAGGGGCGAAACGGATAGTCGATCGGCTCGGGAACGTGGGCGAATCGCCCCCCCGGACGCAAGACGAGGTGGTCGTCCGTCGCGGCAACCGACACCGTCCCCGGAGTGGGGGTGGCCCCCTCGCGCGCGACCTCGACGGGGAACGGGCAGCGACTCTGGAGCCAGAGGACGAGGTTCGGAGCGAACTCGGCGCTGATGTGTTGGATGACGACAACCGGCCAGGGAAAGGCGGCTGGCAGCGCCCCGAGGATGCGTCCGAGGGCGTCGGGGCCGCCCGTCGAGGCACCGAGCGCGAGCAGAGGGGTCTCTCGAGGAGGGGATACCGCGTTGATCCGAGGCGCGTGGTAGTTCCACGCGCTGCTGGCCCGATCGAGGCGAGCCAGGCGCGAGAGCAATTCCGAGGCGTCGGCGACTCGACCATCGGGGAGCAGCGTCGGCGTGGTGACGGAATCGAGTCCCCCGTGGCCCAGCGCTTGCAAGACGAGTTGGAAGTTGCCCCCCAAGCTCGCGGTCACGAGCAGGATCGGGCAAGGGGTCTCCGCCATGATCCGGCGTGTCGCCTCGACGCCGTCCATGACGGGCATCACGAGGTCCATGAGGATCACGTCCGGCCGATCCAGGCGCGCCTGCCTCACCGCCGCGCCGCCGTCTTCCGCGATCCAGGCTACGCTGTAGCCCGACACCGAGACGACGGCCCGCCGGAGCGCCTCGCGCGCGAGCAACAGGTCGTTGACAATGCCGATCCGCATTCGCCGCCTCTTGGGCTAGTGGTCTGCCGCGACGGCACCGCCCCCCGCTGTAGGCGGATTAAAGATATTGTTGGCGTAAGTTTCGATAGCAAATAGCTTTTTGTCGATTGAAATGGCAGTGAACACTTGTCTCCCCTGGAGGGTAGGGGTTCCTGAATACAGCTAACCACAGAGGTATAGAGAATATAGAGGAATCCACAGAGAATGAGAACGATTCGAGAGTGTACGCCCTCGGTTCCTGTCTTTACCCTCTCTTCGTTCTGTGTATTCCTCGGTGTCCTCTGTGCCTCTGTGGTTAGCTGCTTTTCGGTCGATTGTTATGATTCGATGTGATTCTAAGCGAATCCAGGCGAAGAGGCAAGCCGGTAGAGCGGAAACCGACACTGCTCTTGTGTCGCAATCCGACGCGGAGTATGCGTTCGATGTGAGGCAGCGCCAACGAATAGAGGCGGCGGCGCTGCCTTGCGCCGCCGCCCGCTCGAGGTAGGCGTGAGTCGTGGTGTGCATCGTGTGTCTGGTAAGCTTATTCAGCCTACCGAACCCTCGTAGTGTTCCCATCGACTCGGGCGGATACCGTCCTTGAGGAAAAGGGCGCATTCTCGGCGCAACGCACGGAAAGGAATCGCGCATGTCCCCCCCCTGGCGTCGTCTGCTCGTCCCCCTCGCGCTTTCGCTTTTGGGGCACGGCCTCCTCCTCTACGTCGTCGGCCTGATGCCGAGTGCCGAAGAAACGGCACCGTCGGACCACGGCACGGATCGGCCCATGACGATGAGCCTCTGCACGATCGCCGGTCCCGTGCGGCGGGCACCGAAATCCATCGACCCGCCAGGGGACTGGCGCGAGGTCGATCCCGTGCTGGTCATGCCCCCGACGCCTTCAGTGGTGTCGAGCGGCACATCAGGCGGGCCGACCCTCTCGGCAACCGGCATCGGCGAACCGGGCATTGGCTCGACCCCGTCCCGTCCCTCCGGCTCGAGCGTCGTCGTGGTGCCCGCAGCGGCCCGCCGGGTCGTCTTCCTGCTCGATCGCTCGTGCAGCATGGGCCTGTCCGACGCCCTGGATCGCGCGAAGGCCGAACTCGTCGCGGCCCTCGACGCGCTTCCGCCGAAGACCTCGTTCCGCGTCCTCGCTTACAATAGCAGAGCGTGGCCCCTTGGTGATCCGTCTCCCGGCCTCCAACCCGCGAGCCGCGAAAATGTCACACACATCCAGCAGCAGCTCGATGCGCTACTCGCGTCCGGCAGCACTCGGCACCTCGAGGCGATGAAGTCGGCCCTATTACTCCAACCCGACCTCATCATCCTCCTGACCGATGCCGACGACCTCAGCACGGGTGAGGTGCGGTCGATGACGAGCGCCAACCACGGACGGGCGGCCATCGACATCGTCGAACTGACGCGCGACCCGATGCCCCGGCCCGACGGCGGGCTGGCGTCGCTGGCGTCGCTCAACGGGGGGCAACATCGCCGCGTCCTGCTCGGACGCGCGGAGGGCGTATTCCCTAGGTAAGATAAAGCACTCACCCCTCCAGAGCTAATACTTTGGCCCGAAAGTATCGCAGTAATCTTAGCCCGAC
>JANXSH010000580.1 GCA_025356615.1 Planctomycetia bacterium
CGCGTCGCGGCTAAACCGCGTGTACTGATCACGGGAGCGCTGGTCCTCCTCCTCTCCACCCTCGCCCTGGCGGACCAGGCCACCTACCGCGGCGACTTCCAGCGCACGGGCAACGGCGACGGCAAGGCCGGGCCGACGGCGGGTAAGGTCTTGTGGGTGATGAAGGCGAAGGAACACTTCATCGCCGCCCCCGTGGCGCATCAGGACCGCGTGTACGTCTCCGGCCTGAGCTTCATCAACACGTCGGTCTTCTACGCCCTCGATACCGCACCGGCTCCCAAGCAGCGCGTCGCCTGGGCGAAGACCGCGCCGCTCCTGGAGCTGCCCACGGTCAGCACTCCCGCCATCTCGGGCGACACGCTGATCTTCGGCGACGGCATGCACCAGACGAACGGGGCGTCGGTCTACGGCCTCGACCTGGCGACCGGCAGGCCGCGCTGGCAGTTCAAGGTCGAGGGGACGCTGGTCCACCTCGAAGGCTCTCCGACCGTCGCCGGTGGCAAGGTCTACCTCGGCGGGGGCGCGGCGGGTGTCCTTTGCATCGACCCGTCGAAGTTGTCGCTCGAAGGCAAGGAGATGACCACCGCCGCGATCGCCAAACATATCGAAGCCAAGAGGGCCGACTTGCAGAAGAAGTACGAGGAGGCGAAGAAGAAAAAGGATGACTTCGCCGTCCCGCCGACCGACCAGGACTTGCCCCGCGCCTCGCCCACCCTCGTCTGGCAAGAGGGCAAGGACAAGTGGCACATCGACGCCCCCGTCGCCGTCGTCGGGGATAAGGTGTTGGCCGCCTCGGCGTTCCTCGACAAGGAGAAGGTCGGCGACCGCGCCCTGTTCTGCCTCGACGCCAAGACCGGCAAGCAGACCTGGAGAACACCGCTGATCGTCAACCCTTGGGGTGGGCCGTCGGTCCTCGACAAGATCATCGTCGTGAGCGGCAGCTCGATCGGCTACGACCCCGCCGCGCTCAAGGGCGCTCGCGGCGTCGTCGCCGCGTTCGACCTCGAAACCGGCAACCAGCGCTGGAAGAAGGAGATCACCGCAGGCGTCGTCTCCTGCGCCGCCCTCAACAAGGACAGCGCCATCGTCACCTGCACCGACGGCAAGGTGCGGGCCTACAATATGGCCACGGGCGCTCTCCGCTGGACCTACCCTGGCGCGGCCGCGTTCTTCGCCCCCGCCGCGATCTCCGCCGATACCGCCTACGTCGCCGACCTCAAGGGGGTCGTCCACGCCATCAACCTCAAGTCCGGCCGCGGCCTGTGGAAGCTCGACCTCGCCTCGGACCCTCTGGTCGCCTCCCCCGGCATGGTCTACGGAGGACCGCTCATCCACGGCGGCCGGCTCTACGTCGTGACCTGCAACCTCGCGGGCACTCGAGTCAACAAACCGACGGCCGTCATCTGCATCGGCGACAAATGAGAGGAACTATGTCCATGACAACGCGCATCCCCCTCGCCGCCTTGCTCGCGCTGGCTATGGCCTCTGTCTTGCCGTGCGCGGCTTTCGAGGAGCCGAAATCGGCCCCCACCGCCATCAAGATCGACAAGGTCAAGCGGACGATCACCATCCCCGCCAAGGTCGCCCCGCGCAAGATCGACGACCCGGCCTACAAGGAGATCTACCCGCTCGAGGTGGTGGCGGCATTCCCCTTCCCGCGCGGCAAGAAGGCCCACGAGACGGCCATCACCATCGAGGCGAAGCCGAGCGATGTCCACAAGGCGCTCGTCGAACTCGGCCTGAAGCCCGGCAAGCCGGCGACGACTCCCGCCGAGACGCAGACCGGCCCGGAGGTCAAGATCATGCTCGACATCGCGCCCGGCAAGGGGGGCCGACTCATCCCCATCGAGCAGTTCCTCGAAGACAAGAAGAGCGGCAAGCCGATGCCGAAGGTCAAGTGGCTCTTCACCGGCTCCGTGATGGTGGAGACCGCGCCCGACAAGCCCAAGGTCTACGGGGCCGACGACAAGGGGACGCTCATCGCGATCTTCCCGGTGACGGCCGAGACCGTCTTCCAGTCGAGCCTCAGCCTCAAGGACGAGAAATATGTCAAACTGGAGACGAGCAAAAAGATGCCGCCCGTCGGCACGGCGGTCAACCTCGTCATCGTCGTCCCCGAAGCCAAGTGATTCAGCGGAGAATACCCATGTCGCGTTTCTCGACCCCCCTGGTGATCGTCGGATTCTGGATCAGTGTCGCGGGCTTCGGCTGCTCGTCGTCCACGCGGGCGATCGACCTGCCGGACTCCGAAGGCGAGACGAAGAGGGATCCCGCCAAGGAAAAGGAGGCCGCCAAGAAAGAGGAGCCTGGCGTCCCCTTCCGCCTCCCCGCCGACGAGACGGGCAAGATCCTCGCGAAGGTGTTGCCCCCCACCTCGCTGCCCAGCCTCCTGCGAAATCCCAAGTCGCCCGCCCCGCCCGCAGGGCCGCGCATGGCGCTGCGACTGCCGGAGACCCATCTGCCCGGCGTCACGTCCGAGTTGATGCGCCTCCCCCTCGCGGCGAGCAAGGGCGTGACGCGCCCCGACTTCTTGCTCGAGGAGTCCCTCGACGAGTCGTTCGATAGCCCGATCGTGCCCAAGATCCCGTCGTTCATCACGGGTCGGCTCTCCCGCGTCGCGTCGGAGGACGTGTCGCTCGCGCCCATGCTACCGCTCATGGCGTCCCAGCTCTCGGCCCGCGTCTCGCTCGACGACCCCACCCAGGAGGCCTCGACGACCGCCGTCCTGAGCGCCGCCCTGCCGCCCCGTTCGACGCCCGTGCCGTTCACCCGCCAGACGCGGCCGGAGCCTTACGAGAACAAGGTTCCGCTGACGCTGGAGATTCCCGAAGACGAGGCGACGCCGCAGACGGCTACGCCTGAAGTGAAGAAGAACTAACCACAGAGGCACAGAGGCACAGAGGCACAGAGGGCACAGAGAAATACACAAAACGCTCGTAGGAAGGTGCTTATGAATGCCTTATTAGTTGGTTCGACTCGGTCGGCGGTCCCTCTCGGAGTTCAGGAATTCGCCGACGAGAAGGAGGTCGGCTGTTACCTTGACGCGATGACCGACCTGGCCCGCCAAGCTTTCCCTTCGTCCGCCCTGTGCGTGTCGCTCGGGCAAGATGCCGAAGACGAAATGCATCAGTACATTGCCCTCGATGTCGAGGTCGGTGGCCGAACGACTGAGGAGTTGATCGTCGGGCAACGAATCTGGTCAGCGGGAGTCGCTCGCGTTTGCCCGTCCCGCCACGCCGTCTACTTCGTGCTGGGCTGGCGATGAACTGGCGTGACTTCCTGTTGCTTCGAATCAGCCCTGCCTGAGATGGGTTCGATAGCCGGAAAAAGTGGAGGAAGCATGGAGCCTGAGACGATCCCCGAGTTTCTGGCCGCATTCTCCGACCCGGCAACGCATGGCGGCTATCAGGCTACCGCGTTCTGGCCGGTGATCTGCAAATGCGCGTGCGACCGCTTCCGGCTGGTCCGTGCCGGGACGATCACCCAGCGGACCTGCATGGAGTGCGGTCAGGTTCGTTACGTTTCCCGGTTCGGGGATGGTTGCGCGTGGGAGGAGGCGGTCGAGGATGGCGGGGCCGAGCCATTCACCTGCGGGTACGAATGCGACGGGTCGGAGGGCGCTTGTGTCTGCCTGGGGTTCGCCGGCTACCCCAAGAACC
>JANXSH010000073.1 GCA_025356615.1 Planctomycetia bacterium
GAACGGATCCGCCGGTGCGCTATCCGCGAACGCGAACAGTTGGTTGTCCGTCAGCAGGGGCACCGGCGGCGCGACCGCAACCGTCTGCGGAAGCGAGGCCAGAGCCGCATCGCGGGACGACATCAGGGCATCGGGGATGAGCGAGATGCTCGCGGAATCATTGCCCCCCCCCTGAATAACCGGCAGAGGTTGTGAATGCACCATAATCGACCCCGATCGAATCGGCGAGCAGTCCTACGCTGGTGAGGCCCACCATCGGGGCGATGGGGTTGTACAGCGAGTTCGTTGCGATGCGATCTTCGAGCGATTCCAGTAAGGGAATACGCGGATTGCGGTCGAGAGATGACCGAACGTCTCGCCAGAGGTGTCGTTGACCGGGCTTGTGTTTAATGGGATTCCGTTTGCTTCGCAGAAAGAATCGCAGAGGTTGTAACGAAAGAGTATCGACGACCAGACATGCTGTCAAGAGAGCCTCGATCTTCCCCCCGCAGCACGGATCCGATAGGATGTCGCGATGGCTCCCTCACAATCTCCCCCTACGATCCGCGCCGGCATGGTCGGCCTCGGCATGATCTTCGAGGAGACCTACTGGCCCTTTTTCCAGCAGGCGCTCGACGAACCTCTGTACACCCGCAAGACCGGCCCCGTCGAGGTCGAACTGACCGCGATGGCCAGCCGAACCGGGAGCCGGGCATCGGCTTATTTGCGACAACGTGCGGAGCAAGGCCGCCCTGCCCCGCTGAACTGCACGGGACCATCGGCGATGTCGGCCCTCCTCGGGTCGGGCGTCGATGTCGTCTGCATCGCCACGCCCGACGATCGCCATTTCGACCTCGCGCGGTTGGCCCTCTTGGCGGGTAAGCATGTACTGATCGAGAAGCCTTCGGTCCTACGCCTCGACCAACTAGACGAGCTGACGCGGCTCGCCGGGGAGAAGAACGTCCTCGCGCGGGTCGTGTATCACAAGCTCGGCGACCCCGATCACAAGAAACTGCGGACCCATGTCCATGATGACGTACTTCGGCACGTCAACAATGGATACTGCTCCCTCCTCGAGCCGAAATCGATCTCGGGTCAGCAATTCGCCGAGTGGATCACGGGGCGGAACCCCGGAACCTATGTCGCGGTCCACTACATCAAGCTCATCGACTTCACGTTCTCGCTCGCCTCGATGCCGTGGAAGCTGAAGCAGATCACCGCGACTGGCCAGCGCGGCCTCGTCGGCCCCGCGCTGGGGCCGACCTGGGACTCGGTCCAGATGCAGATGACCTACGCCTACCCCGATGGCCGGGAGGCGGCGTTCGACATCCACACGAGTTGGGTCACGCCGGACAATTTCCCCGGCTACGTCGAGCAGGAGGTGCAGTTCCGCTTCGACAACGGCGTCTGGAATGCTCATCAACGCAAACGCGGCGTCGAGGTGACGGTAGAAGATCGCTCGCCGGGCGAACTCAAGTACACGCCGAACCATCACTACAACGGTAAGTTCCTCGAACCCTGGAACGAACGCAGCCAACGAGGTTACGGAGTGGAGATTATCGAGCGATTCTTTTCCGAGGTGGCACAGGTCGAGTTCGGCGGTCCCGCAGATCAGCGGGCCGACCGTCTCGAAGCGATTCGCGCGACGGATTACGCCGATGTCGGCGGTGATCGAAACACCGTCGCCGCCGTGCAGGCGCTCGAGGCGATCTTGGCTCGACATGCCGCCGGTCAACCGGGTTGCGTCGTCCGTGTCAACGATCCGGCGGGGGGATTGGTTCTCCTCGCTCCGGGGGTCGCGACGCCCGAGGTGCTGTATCCGGGGTGTGTGTGAGGAATCTCCTATGAGGCCGATCACGTTGTGCTGTACCGGCGAGCGGGGGGTGTAAACTCCCTGAGCTTGTCCTGAAACACAGGGGGTTTACACCCCCGCTCGTCGGTTGCGAAGCGACCCCTAAGCCCGATCGTACTGGAGGAGATCCACCATGCCCCCTGCCCTGCACCACGCCAACGAGCCGGCCTCGAACGCCGCACGCGACGACATCAACACGATCGAGCCGCGTTCGCTCCGAACGTGGACCCCCACCCAGGCGGTCCTCGCCAAGAGCGCCGGCGTCTTCCACTGGACCCCAGAGGGGCGACGGCTGTACGACTATTCCTCCGGCGTCCTCGTCGCAAACCTCGGCCACAACCCGCGCGCCTGGCTGAAACGATTCAACGACTACATGGGGTGGACTGCGGAAACGCATAAGAACGGCAGCGCCGGCGACTATCTCCCCGCCGTCGCCATGACGACCTACAACGCCGTGACTCCACTCGAGGTCGAGGCCAGTCGGCGGTTGAAAGAAGTCGTCCAGGGCCAGCCCGGCGGGGGTCGGCTGGAGCAAGTGTTCTGGGCCGCGTCGGGGTCCGAGGCGATCCAGAAGGCGCTGTGGGCGGCCATGGCGCGGGACCGTTCGCGCGAGATGATAATCGCGACGCGCAACGGGTTCCACGGCAAGAAGGGCCTCGCCAACGCGGTCACGGGCAGCGAGACCGACCGCGAGCGCGACCCGCGCGTGCGGTTCATCAGCTTCCCCACGTCGGAATGTGCCGACGTGTCGATGCGCGGCAAACCTTTCGACCCGACACCTTATCGGCGCGAGCTGGAGGCCCTCCATGCTCAGTTCGGAAGGCGACTCGGATCCCTCATCACGGAGCCGTACTTGGGCGGCGGCGGCTCCTATCACCCGCCACGCGAATACCTCCAACTCCTGCAATCCTTTTGTCGGGAACATGACATCGTCTTCATCCTCGACGAGGTGCAGGCGAACTTCGGGCGAACCCGCGACCTGTTCGCCTTCGTGTCCTACGGCCTCGAGCCGGACATGGTCGTCCTGGGTAAAGGTCTCGGGAATGGAGTGCCAGTCGCCGCCGTCGTGGGGCGGGCCGACCTCTTCGGCAGTCTGGAATACGGCGAAGGCTCGGACACCTGGAGCGCAAACCCCCTGTCCTGCGCCGCCGTCCTGGCCACCCTGGACGCCTTCGCGAGCCAGGATATTCTCGGCCACAGCCGGAAGATGTCCGCCCTGATCGAGGCCCAGCTCGTTCGCCTCTGCGAGTTGCCGTTCGTCGCTCATGTACGCGGCGAAGAAGGCGGGATGGTCTGGGGCGTCGAAATGTGCGATCATGGGGGAGAGTCGGCGGCGGAGTGGGCCGGGGCGTTCGTCCTTGCCTGCTACCAGGGCGACGGTCCCATGAGCGATGGCATCCACCTGCTCGGGCCGCTGGCGAAGAAGGTCGTGCGCGTCGCGCCCCCGCTGGTCATCACGGCGGACGAGGTGCATCACAGTACGGAGTTGATGGTCCGTTGCTCGTTCCGACTGATGCCGGCCTTCGAGCCGGGGGCGCGATCTGCCGCGGTCGCCGTCTGTTGAAACGAGGGAAGGAGTTTCCGAATGCGATACCCCCCTGCCCTGCTCTGCCTCGCCTTGCTGTGCGGCTTCGCCCCCGCCGAGGAGAAGTTTAGCTATCCCGTCGGCAAGAAGGACGATGCCGAGTTGCGCTACGTCAACTCGATTCCCGTCCTGACCGTCCGGGGCACTCCCGCCCAGATAGGCGCGGCAGTAGGGGCGTTGGCCCTGAAGCCCGGTGCACGGCTGCTCGACTACCCGCGCGACCTCTTGAAACACCGACGGGTCGATCTACTATGGAATACGTTCCTCGGTAGCGGGCGAACGATGTACAAGCAGTTCCCGCCCGACTACCACGACGAGTTGGAGGCGATGGTCAAGTCGGCGGGTGCCGAGCGCGACCTCCTCATCGCGGGCAACACGTTCTTCGACCTGAAAAAGGTCTTCGCCTGCTCCGCCATCGGCATCGACAAGGGTCGCTCGGCGACGGGCGGCCCCCTCCTCGCCCGGAACCTCGACTACCCTTCGCTCGGCTACGTCCAACACTACAGCCTCGTGACGGTCTATCGTCCCACGGGGAAGAAGGCGTTCGCCTCGGTCGGCTTTCCGGGGGTCGTCGGCGTCCTGTCGGGGATGAACGAAGACGGCCTCGCCCTCGGCGTCCTGGAGGTGTTCGAGACGAAGGACGGGGAGAGCCAATTCGATGTCAAAGGCATCCCCTACGCGCTGTGCCTGCGCCGGGTTCTGGAGGAAGCGGCCACGATCGACGAGGCGATCACAGTCCTCGGCAAACTCCGCCGGACGACCACGATCAACGTCGCCATCGCCGACCGCTCCGGCGTTGCCGTCCTGGAGGTGTCCCCCAAGCACATTATCAAGCGCCATGCGGAAGCGGACGTTTGCGTGACGACGAACCACTTCCGTTCGCCCAAATTGAAGCCGGCCCGCCTGACGAACGCGAATCGCACTCTGGAGCGATTCGCCAGCCTGGAGGAGGTGCGCAAGGGCAAAGAAATGGTCAGCCCGGATGACCTGCGCAAGCGATTGGACGCCGTGAACCTGGGCACTCTGACGCTCCAGACGATGGTCTTCGAGCCTGCGACCCTGCGACTCCACTTGAGCATCGGCAGGGTCCCCGCATCGGCCCAACCTCTCGAGCGAGTGGACCTGGCGGACCTGCTTCGCGGCAAGGAAGCGGATAGCCGTTGACTCCCAGTCCCTTCCTTGCTATCGACTCGGATTCGCGTTCGTCATGCCGGTCACGGCACGGGTGAGCAGGGGGGGGCCGGCCGATGAGTCGTCGAACGGTATTTGTAGCGATAGGAGTTCCCTTGCTCATGCTGGGGTTCGGAGGCATCTTGATGCTGATGCTGCGCTACGAACCGGGCCACTATCGGCAAGCCCTCGTCGAGGCGGAGAGGCGGCCGGCGCTCGCGCGAGAGTTCTGGACGGCGTTTTCCGACTTCTGGAACGCCTCGCAGAACAACGATCGCGACTGGGATGGGAAATTCACGGACGAGCAGCTCAACAGCTTCTTCCAGGCGGGCCAGGCGGACAAGCTATTCCCCGAAGGGATCTCGGACCCGCGCATCGTCTTCGAAGCCGAGCGCATGCGGCTCGCCTTCCGCTATCGCAGTGGTCTCATCAACACGATCATTTCGATCTCCGTGAAAATGTGGCTGCCCGGTTCCGAGCCGAACGTCCTCGCCCTCCGACTCGAGCGCATCGACGCCGGACTAGTCCCCTTCAACGCGCAATGGCTGCTCGAACGCATATCCGAGGTGGCCCGGAACAACGGCATCGATGTGAGCTGGTTTCGCCATGAGGGGTATCCCGTCGCCTTGATTCGCTTTCAAGCCGACCTCGCCCGCCCAACGCTCCAGTTCAAGGCGGTCCAGTTCGAGCAAGGCTCGATCACGATCCACGGGCGATCGAGCGAGGGTCAGGCCGGGGTGATTGCGGAGGCCCGCGAGTCGGTCCCAGCAGCCCCTTAGAAGAGTTTCCCGACCCCAGTCAGGAGAAGGCGTCGGGACTCGAGACCATCGACCCCCTCTATCCGGGGCAGTAGTTCAACGTCCACTCTCCCCCCTGCCCTCTCTCGAGTCTGAACACCCCCGAAAAGAATGCCCCACGGACTCGGATCACGATCCGACAAGGGGTGTCCTCCACCCACGCGAATTCTCCGTCGGCAACGCGCCGGACTTCGCCCCGATTCCCGCCGATCGATCCTTCGTAATCGAGATAGATCAGACGATGGTCCGCGACCCGACTCGCCCGGCACGAGACTCCGAGAATCGGAACCGCGTCGAGACGCCATGTCCACAGCACCGGGCCGACCTCGAGCAGGAGATCCCAGTGTCGGATCGGATGGTCATGTTCGAGGAGTACGAACCGTGGCATGATTCGGCACAATCGCTAGAGGTCGTGTAATCGGGCGTCCGATCGACAATGGGTGGTCTGGGCAATCTGGCAAATGTAGACATTCGGAAGTGATTCGATTACTCTTGACCTCGGAGAGGCAACTCTCTGGGATAATCGAGATAGTGGACTAGACGGAACTCGCGGGGAGATCCGTTTGCGCTGGGAGTCGCTGTCTCGACGATCCGAAACACGGCCGTCTGACCAATGGGTCAGGCGGTCGTGATTTTTGACCCTATCCATGCGGGCGATCGTGGGGGAGGCGGGAGCGGTCGAGATCCTACTTCTGAAAATGGTCTATTTCAGGAGGCCGTCCCGGCAAATGATCCTTAGTCGTTCAACGCCTTGAAGCAAAGTTTCTGCCTGACGACACCAATATCTTCAACGACCCGGTAGAAAGCTCTGGATCTGTGTTGGAATAAGTTTCCCAAGTGAGTGTGTCCAGGGTCGAGCGAAGCAAAAACCCCGGTGGCATAACACTCGCTCCATTTCATCCGCAGATTCCACAGATTAAAGTCAAGCGAAAACCGCAGTGGTCTACCCCAAGGCGGCCCGCGCCAAGCTTGACTATCGCGGAGGTCGGCGTTGCCTCGGCTGAGTCCTGGTGGAATTCATGCCGTCAACCACGCGGGCTGGCGTCGAACGCCTCGGCGGCGAACGGGATCGATTCCGCGACCGCCGCCAAGCACAACCGAGGCGACATTAGCTGGTCAGCTAATGTGCAACGCCTGCTTCAGCAATTTCCGACTACTTCTTGGTCTTGAACACCAGCAGGTACGGGACGGCCGGGTGGCCCTCGTTGTCCTTGAAGCTCACATACTTCGAGGAGTTCACCCAGATGGCGTAGGTCTTCCCCGCCTCGAGCTTGACCGGCAGGACGCAGGTCCGCTTGTCGGCGAGGTACTTCGGCTTGCCGTCCAGCTTCGGGAAGTTCTCCTTCGAATGGATGACCCACGACCAGGAGGCGTCCTTCATGTCCTTGCTGAAGGTGACCCTGATCTCGGTCAGCTTCGGGTCCACATCGCCGGCCCCCGCCTCGGGTACGGTCTTCACGACCACCGGGGGCACGGATTCGAGGGTGACATCGTCGGCCCGCGCCGCGGTGCCGATGAGGCCGCCCATTAGGGTGACGAGGATGACTGACACATGCTTCATGATCCTTCTCCTGGATTGAGTTGCCGAACGAACAAGCTCACCTGACCGGCGGGCTGAGTGGGCTACGAACCACCGGAAAGCAACCGTGCCCGCCGGATCCTATGCACTGCCTGGTTAGAACTTCCCTGCTGCCCCTGCGGGAGCCTTCACCATGTGAATGACCCGTGTGAGGTTGTCGCGGCCCGACCGCCGGGCCTGTGCTCCCAACTCAGTCGCATCCTGCGATGACTGATGGACGGCGTACTCGCCGACGTACTCCCACTCGCCGGTGCCCCGCTTGATGAACGCGGGCACCGGTGTGCCCCTGGTGACGAGCAACTCGGCGGCGTACTCGATCCCTTCGCCGGTGCCCGCGAGAATCACCGACGGTGCGTCCGGGTTGGTGTCTAGTCGCAGGCACGCGGCGACTACCCGCCCACCAACATGCGGCAGGTAACTCCGAACGCTTCCGCCGACTTGGGCGTGGATATCTTCGCGTGTGTACGAGACCCCTTCCTCGAACAAATGCCCCTCCTACCAGTTAACGAGTGATCTTGCCGAAGTCCATTGGCATAACGCCCCCAGGGTTGTCTTACGCCGAGCGGAACCTGGACATCCTATCCCGATTCCCACCCGCGTCCATCCCCCAGCGCCACGAATTCCGCCCCGTGCGTCAGCCCAATAACCATTCGACGACGTAGCGCTCGGCCCAGCGCACGCCGCCCGCGCCGTCGGCCCCCAGGAACCCGACGTGGCCGCCACGGTCGGCGATGACGACGCGGACGTGGTCCGGCACCCGAAGCAGGTCGAACGGCGCGACGGCGACGAACGGGTCGTCGCGCGCCGTGATGAGCAGCGTCGGCACCGGGATGCGCGGCACGAAGCGGAACGCGGAGGAGTGGCGGTAGTAGTCGATCGCGCCGGCGAAGCCGTTGCGCGGGCCGGTGTAGAGGTCGTCGAACTGCACGAGGTTCAGTCGCCGGGGCAGGTCCAGCGGCGGCAGGTCAGGGAAGCGGCGCTGCCGGACCTCCGCGTCGCGGCGGAGGTCGCGGTAGAAGCGCCGCTCGTAGATGCGGTTGCGCGGCTGGAGGATGAGGCGGGAGCACGCCTCGAGGTCGAGCGGCGGGGCGATGGTGGCGATTCGCGCCAGGCCCGGCACCGGGTGTTCGCCCATCTCGCCGCCGAGTTTGAGCGCCATGTTGCCGCCCAGCGACACGCCGACGAGCAGCAGCGGCGACTTCGGGGCCAGCGCGTGGAGGAACGCCAGCGCCTCGCGCAGGTCTTCCGAGCGCCCCGCGTGGTAGCTGCCGCGACCCAGAGGAAGCGCCTCGCCGGCCCCGCGCAGGTCGGCGCGGAAGACGCGCACGCCGCGCCCCAGCAACACGCCGGCCATCCGGCTGATGTGAGGCGAGAGGTGAGTGCCCGTCAACCCGTGGACGAACATCGCGACGGGCATCCCCGGTCGCCAGCCGTCGGGCCGATTCTCGTGCAGGAGCAGCGCGTCGCCGTCGGGGAGCGCGACGACGTGCCGGCGCTGCGGCGCGGGGCATATCTTGCCGCGCAGCAGCGCCCCCAGCACCGTCTGGACGTGAGGATTGCCCAGCAGGGGCAGGGGGCGGAACGTCGTCATCGATGTCCCGGAGCCGGAGCGTTGGTAGCTTTCGGCGGGTGGAAGAACAGCAGGAGCAGCGCCGCCGCGATCAACGCGCCGAAGCAGGGGACGAGGAAGATCTTCTGATAATCGAATACGTCGTCGCTGATCTTCGCCCCCGCCCCGACGTAGGTCGAGATGAAGTTGCTGACGAACGGCCCGACGCCGAGGATGAGGGCGTTGAACAGACCCTGAGCGCTGGAGCGGATATCCTTGGGAAAGTATTCGTCGATGAAGATGTACACCGAGGCGAAGAAGAAGGCGTAGCAAATCCCGTGAAGCAAATTCACGAGGATGGCATACTTCGGGTCGGGGAAGAACGCGAAGACCGCGAACCGCGCCGCGTGACCTAAAATGCCGATGATCATCGTCATCCGCAGGCCGATCTTCGACAGCACGAATCCGAGGACGGCGAGGGTTCCGATCTCGGCGATCTGGCCCATGCTCATGACCGGCAGCACCCAGTTGCTCGCGATCCCGACGCCGGTGTTGACCAGTTCGCTGGGCGCGCTGCCGAGGTAGCGCTCGGTCCAGAAGAAGTAGTATTGATGCACGGCCGCGTCGATGAACGTCACGACGAACAGCACGAGGACGAAGGGCTTGGCGAGCAGGCTGACGGCCTTGAGCCAGGCGAGCGAGTCTTCGCTCGTCTCGGCGGGCTTCGGCGGGGTGTGCGGCAGGGTCAGGCTGAAGGCCCCGAGCAACAGCGAGGCGATGCCGGAGGCGATGAACATGAAGCTCTTGCCCTCGATCAACGCGGTCCCCGCCTTGGCGTTCGAGGGAGTGAACGCGGCAGCGAACCAGGTGCCGGAGGCGTCCCCGAAGGCAGGCATCTTGCTCCAATCGAGCAGGATGAAGATGAACGGCAAGCTCGCGGCGATCCAGACGATCGTGCCCCAGAGGCGAACGGGGCCGAACTCCTTCTGCGGATCTCGGAGGTTGGCGAAGGCGACCGAGTTGGTGATGGAGATCGTCGGCACATAGAAGAGCGAGTGGACCAACATCAGGCCGAAGAAGAGGGGGAACGACGCCTCCGTCACGCCCTCCGGCTTACGGATCCAGAAGAGGGCGAGCATGGCCGCCCCGCCGACGAGGTGGCTGAAGGCGAGGAACTTCTCCGCCGCGAAGTTACGATCGGCGAACTGGTTGCTGAAGAACAGCCCCACCAGAGCCGCCAGCGGAAACGCCCCCAGGATGAGCGGCTGTTGCCAGGTCTCGTTGAACCCCATCGCCGGCAGGTAGCCGAAGATCAGCGGCAGCCACGCCCCCCAGATGAAGAACTCCAAGAACATCATCACCGATAGCTTGAAGCGAACGGCACTCATCGGCCTCTCCAGGTGCAGCGGGTCGGATTCGTTGGCTGCTAGTCTACAGCGCCGGGGCGAGAGGGGAAGGGCGAAGCCCAGCGGTTGCAACCGCTGGGCTTGGGGTCCACCATCTCGAACCACGTCTCTTCTACTCTTTGCCTAATTTCTCTCCCGTCCCCAGGTCCATCCCCAACTCCCTCAACCGCTCCTCGAGCGCGGTGACGTTTTCCTTCTCGATGCTCAGTGCCGTCGGCCCGAGGCGTGTACTCACCAGGCCGCGCGTTCCGGGCCACTGCATCAGGCCGTCGGCGATCTCGGCGGTTTCCACCACCAGGACGAGGTGCCGCACCAGCCGGGGCGGGGCCAGTTGCGCGCCCATGAGCAGAAGACGGGCGGCGGGCGGGATCGGCTCCCCGGTGCGCTGCGAGAACCACGTCTCGAGGTGCCCCAGGGTCCAGCCCGTCTCCCGCGCTCGGGCCAGCGACGCGGGCGTGAGGCGGACGATGCGCTTGCCGTTGGCCCCCGAGCGATCGACCGGCTCGGTGAAGCGGGGCAGCTCGGTCTCGAGCATCAGGTCCGACCGGGCGAGATCGACGGAGAGCGTCACGCCGTCGGCCTCGACGGTGACGCAGCGCTCCGGCGGCAGCGCGTAGTCGCGCGTCCCGGCGAGCCGGAAGTGGCGGAACTCGATCTGGTCTTCGCTGGGGACCACGGCGAGCGTGTCGCTGAGGCGGATCGCGGGCAGGCCGCGCGACAGGGCGTCGTCGAGGTCTTCGGGCCGGTTGAACTCCATGAGCGCGGCGGTGGGGAAGACCGTGATCCGCTCGCGCTTGTTCGACCAGGTCCGCAGGGAGTCGAGTACCGCCGCGGGCGTCGCCCTCGTCCCATGCTGCTCGAGCGTCTGGCGCAGCGACTCGAACGACTCGCCCAGTTCCAGGGCGCGATACACCGTGTCCGGCTCGAGCGTCAGCGTGCAGGCGGCACCGAGCGTCTTCCACGAGGCGAGCTTCGTCAGTCGGCCGACGAGCGAGGGCGTCAGCCCCTGCCGGTAGGCGAGGATCTCGAGGTTCGGCTGAACGAGCAGCGTGCGCGGGAACGTCACCGGGTCGATCGGCTTCTCGCCGACGCCGAGCAGCCATCGCGTCAGGGGCGACAGGCGCACGAGGTGAACGTCGCCCTCCTTGCACGCCTGGACGAGGCGCATCGGGAACGCGACTCCGAGCAAGAAGTTATCGAGCCAGGGTTTTTGGCGCGAGGGCCGGAGCGACTCGTTCGTCCAGTAAGGGTGGTTATTTTGGAGCCACTCTTGCAGCGTGGCCGGGGCGAGCCAGCGGTCGGCGGGCAGCTCCGACAGCAGGAGGAAGACGAGCAGGTACGCAGAGGGGTAGGGGTTGCCGGGGACCTCCTCCCCGCCGCGCCAGCCGTCCACCGGCGACCACGCCTCGAGGCGGAACAACTGCGACCAGAGTGAGCCTAGGGCAGACCACAATCCCTCGTCCCAGGCGGACGGCAGTCGCCCGATGCGCAACTCGCCCTCGGACTCGACGAGGATGCCTTCGCACTCCGCCAGTTCCGCGATCAGGAAGCCGAGATCCGGTAGCGGCGCGATCAGGTCCGGTATCGGCCCGTTGAGGATCGGATCCTGGCCGATGCGGTCCACGTCGCGCTTGAACAAGCCGCCCTGGAGGGTCCGCCGCAGAGGGGCGGCCCCGACTTGCTGCCAGAGGACGCCGAGGCGAAGGAGGTATTCGACGCCATCGGCCTCCAACGCCTTCGCCGACAAGCCTGCGGGGACGAGCGCCGACAGGTCGGGCAGGTCGATCTCGACGCCGACGGCGCGGCTGGCGATCGGCGGAGGGGCGAAGATCGTAAGGCCGGCCGTCCCGGCGAGGCCGAGCCAATGCTCGAAGCTCAACATCCGCAAGCCGCGACCGTCGAACGTGGTGGACCCGAGCATCGGGTAGATCAGGCCCGCGCCGAGGAGGTCGAGGACCGGGGCGAGGCCGTCCGCGTGGCCCAGCGCCATCGTGAACTCGACGACACTACCCAGACGCCAGACCGGCTGCCGACTGTGGCCGAGCATCGCCAGCACTTGCCGACTGGTGGGGTCGAGTTCGGCGATGCGCCGGTCGAGCGCGACGGGGTTGTCGAGCATCTCGACGCTGCGGACGATGAGATCGGAGGCGGGCCACTGCCCGCGCGGTCGGACGAGACGCAGGGCGACCTTGCGGAGGAGCGCTTCGTCGTAGCGCCCCATCGTGTCGGCGATGCGGTCGGGCCAGGAGACAGGTTCGGGAGCAGCCATCAACGTCGAAAGTCCCCACGTCAGGCGGAAGGAGCGGCGGGAGCGGCGAGTTTACCCGACACCTGCGGGGTGTGGCCCATCTTCACGAGTTCGGCGAGGACCGCCTCGGCACGACCGGGGCGGATGAGTAGGACGCGATCACTGAGCCGGCCGACGATCTCCTGCCCGAGCTTCTTGCGGGCGAGCAACTCCTCGGCGAGCAGCGCGTCCTCGGTCTGCACGAGGCAGACCCGCCGATGCAGCTTGACGGGGATGCGTCCACCGGATGAGCGAGAAGAGTCGTGCATGTCACATCCTTTCAGAGAATTAGCCACAGATGAACACGGATGGACACAGATGAGACAAAAGGCATCGACAATTCCTTCTCGCTATCGATCTCTTCTCGCACGTCCGCTCCCCATTATTTTATTGGAACGAACCGAATATTCTTGAGACGCGTTTCGTTGCAATCGCCAATAAGACTGAAGCGAAGTTTAGAGAGATCTGGCGACTCGAGATAACGCGCCACCTGCACCCAGTTTCGACTAATCCCGTAATGAACTGCACAGGCAGACCGCTCATCTTCGACGACTAACCAAAAGTTCCAGAGCGATTCCTTGCCCTTATCGATTTGAAGGCAGAGATAGCACCCGCCGTCCGCATATCTTTCGAGCCAGGCGTCTCCAATTGTCACATCCACTTTTTGAAATTTGATGGTGCTAGGGACCATCTTGACCTTGGTGATCAGAGTCTTTCGCTGCCGGGCTTTGTCGAGCGAGAAGGAGTATGCCGGATCCTGTGCTTCTGCGCGAGAAGCGAACAAGAAGGTCCAGAATAGGATGAACGTACCAACATTCGACAAATGGGATGGGAAATGGCTCCGCATCGAACCTCCATTTTGCTAAGACTTACTTGGCACGAGTGGTAGTCTGGTGGGCCTCGCTTCGCTCGACCCACCCTACCTCCTTCGTTCAACGCTAGTGCTATTAGACAATCGTTCAGCTGGGGGCATGAGTCAAAGCGACCGAGTCACTCTGGGCGATCAGCTCGGGGCCGTCGAGGATCTCGTAGGTGTAGCCCTGTTCGGTGAGGAACAGCTGGCGGTGGTGGGCGAAGTCCTGTTCGCGCGTGTCGCGGGTCACGAGCGTGTAGAAGTGGGCGACCTCGCCGCCGGTCTTCGGCCGTAGGATGCGCCCGAGGCGCTGGGCCTCCTCCTGGCGCGAGCCGAACGTCCCGCTGATCTGGATGAGGACGTTGGCGTCCGGCAGGTCGAGGGCGAAGTTGCCGACCTTGGAGAGGATCATGTGGCGGACCTCGCCGAGGCGGAACTTCTTGTAGAGGTCTTCGCGCTCGGGGTTGGCGGTCTGTCCCGTGATGAGCGGCAGTTTGTAGCGCTTGGCCAACTGGCGAAGTTGCGTTAAGTATTGGCCGATGATGAGGACGCGGCTGTCGCGGTAGCGGCGAAGGAGGACGCCGACGATGTCGTCCTTGGCGGGGTTCTCGCTGGCGATGCGGTACTTGTTGCGCCACTCGGCGACGGCGTACTCCATGCGCTGGTCGTCGGGCAGGCCGATGCGGACCTCGCAGCAGCTCGCCTCGGCGATCCAGCCGCGCTGCTCGAGTTCGCGCCACGGCACGTCGTACTTCTTGGGGCCGATGAGGCTGAACACGTCGCCCTCGCGGCCGTCCTCGCGGACGAGGGTCGCCGTCAGGCCGAGCCGGCGGCGGGCCTGGATCTGCGCAGTGACGCGGAAGACCGGCGCGGGCAGGAGGTGGACCTCGTCGTAGATGATGAGGCCCCAGTCCTCCTTGTCGAATATCTCGAAGTGCGGGAAGGCCTCGGTCTTGTCGTTGCGGTGCGACAGGATCTGGTACGTCGCCAGGGTGACATCGGCGATCTCCTTGCACTCGCCGGTGTACTCGGCGACTTGGCCGTCCTCGAGGTCGGTCTTGTCGAGGATCTCGCGGTGCCACTGCTTGACGGAGGTGATGCCGGTCGTGAGGATGAGCGTCTTGCGCTGGATCATGCACATCGCGCAGATGCCGACGATGGTCTTGCCCGCGCCGCAGGGCAGGACGATGACCCCACTACCGCCGCGCACGTCGCCGCCGGCGTAGAAGATTTCGCCCGCGTCGCGCTGGTAGTCGCGCACGACGAACGGGATACCGCCCCGCGACAGCGTGCGGAGCTTCATCGGCAGCGCCTCGCCCTCGGTGTAGCCCGCGAGATCCTCGGCGGGGTAGCCGACGCCGATGAGCGCGAGCTTCAGGACGCCGCGGTGCCCGGCATCGACGAGGAAGCTGGTCTTGTCGAGGCGCTGGCGCAGGTAGTCGCGGACCTTGGGCTGGCGGGCCAGTTCCTCGAGCAGCGCCACGTCGGTGCAGACGAGCCGCAGCGAGGGCAACTCGGCGTCGGTCTCGCCGTCGTACTTTTCGAGGCGGACCCGGCCGTAGCGACTCACGAGTTCGGTGATGTCGGGGCCGAGGTTGCTCGGCAGGGGGAACTTGCTGAACCGGCGCAGCACCTCGACCATCTCGTCGGCCGCCATGCCGGCGGCGGCGGCGTTCCAGAGGGACAACGAACTGAGGCGGTAGGTGTGGATGTGTTCGGGGCTTTTTTCCAACTCCGCAAAGGGGGCGAGGGCGTCCCGCGCCTCGGCATACTTCGGATTGTCCACCTCGACGAGGATCGAACGATCACCCTGGACGATGAGGGGATTGGTGGGGTCGTACTGCATTCTCTTTCCACCTGCGAGGCTGGGTCCGTGCCGGGCTTGTTGCCTGAAGGTAGTTTAGACGGGACGCGCAGGGCACGCAAGGCGAAGTGCCGAGGGGGTGTCCTCACGACGCCTTACTGCCGGTGTCGCGCAATGCTTGCAACTCCGCCCGGAGGAGGGCGATTTCTTGCTCCGCCTCGTCGGCTCGCACTCGCTGCCGTGCGGTTTCCCGGTTCGCCCGGTCGAGGCTGCGTAGCAGTTCTCCCGGCAGCGGGAGCATCTCGCCCCGGAACCAGTACCGCGCCCAGCCATCGACCAGGGAGACGGCCATCTCCAACTCGGGCACGGCGTGTAACCCCACCCCATCCGGCAGCACCGAGAGGTACTTCGTCCCGTTGTGCCGGAAGAGGGTCAATTCATCGTTTTCCGGGTAGAATACCAGGTA
Source organism: Planctomycetia bacterium (assembly GCA_025356615.1). Classification (GTDB taxonomy): domain Bacteria; phylum Planctomycetota; class Planctomycetia; order Gemmatales; family Gemmataceae; genus JANXSH01. Next base: position 15,328 of record JANXSH010000073.1, read on the forward strand.
GTACGGCACCTTCAGGTCTTCTTCATACTTCCGCATGCTGACGACGTAATCCTTGCGCTCGCTCGACTTGCTGACGTACTCCATGACCCAGAACGGCGCGACGGGCTGCAACGCCAGGGAGTAGTGGCCGATGGCGTGGATCGGCTCGGAGTGGACGACGACCATGTTGTCCGGCACGACCTGACCGGGCTTGTGGCGATTCCCGACGGAATACTGCACGAGCAGTTCGTTGAAGAACTGCACCTCGGGTCGGCGTTCGTGGACGAGCGCGAGGCTGGCGAGGGTGATCTCGCGCTGGGTCGCCTGGGGCGTCGCTTCCATGTGATTCTCCGGCTTCAGACTGCGGAGGTATTTCTGGGCGGCGGACTCGTAATGCACCTCCAGAATCGCGCGGGGTAGGTTGGTTCGCATGGGAAAGCTCCTCCCTCATGAATGAATGGTTGGGAGTTTACTCGGACGAAGCGCCAGACGGTAGGCCAAACGTGGACTTCCGGGGGTGAGTCCGCCGAGTGACCCGTCGTGGTCAACACCGACGAGGAAGAGGAATCGAAGCCTCGCCGCCAGGTGGATCAGTGCTGCGTGCTGTCGATCCCGTCGAGCGTTACAGCGCCACTCATTGCGGGGTCATACGGCTCGATCCACTGGATGATCTCGATGCGATTCCCATCGGGGTCCGATACGAAGAAGCGATCCGCGCCGGGGATGAGGATCGTCTCGTCGATCGCGATGCCGTGGGCGCGGAAGCACATCCGCGC
>JANXSH010000125.1 GCA_025356615.1 Planctomycetia bacterium
ACTCACGGGCCTCGGCTTCTTGGGCGGACGAGAGGGCTTCCTGCATGGGTGGATCTCGGATAGGGGAGGGGGATTTCTCGGCGAAACGGGTTCCTCCCGTTTGGTGTACAAAAAATGCACCAACTTTCGAGACGCTCACACGCAATCGGAGTTCGCCGGAATTTAATTGACAACCCCCTGGCTGACCGATAGGATTCACTGTATAGATGAAAGAATGTGCTGTTCGTTGGCGAATCGATTCTTACTCTCTCTCCGAACGGCACATCCCTGCCCACCGGCTTTCGGAACTCTGCGCCTTCGTTTTGCCTTCCGGTGATTCCAAGCAAGAGAGTTGCTCGTTCGGATCTCTTCCGGAATGGATCTTCGGAAGCGGGATCGATTCCAAGGATGGCTCTCCCGAACCTTTTCCACTCCCTGCATCGATCGTTGAAGTGGCGATCCGGCAGGGGCAAGGCGTCGGAGTGTCAGCGCATGACTCATGATGAATTGCAAGCCTGCACCAGAAAACAACTAGCCGACATGGCCCGCCATCGGGGCATAGCCGACTGGCACGGCTTGCGAAAAGATGACCTCGTCCTCGCGCTGGCCCCCAAACCTCCCGCAAAAGCTACCCGCGCTCGCAAGATCCACGCCCCCGTCCAACCCGCCGCCGCTCGAAACACCACTAACACCCCAGACAATCCGGTCGAACGAGCCAAGTTCGATGTCGGCGTGCCGACACGGGAACTCGCCCCGCGCATGCCGCGCGAGTTGCCCTCGGGCTACGGCAAGGATCGCATCGTCGCCATGGTCCGCGACCCGTTCTGGATCCACTGCTACTGGGAACTCACCCAGCAGGCGTTGTCCCGCGCCGAGGCGGCCCTCGGCCTCGAGTGGCACGCCTCCAAGCCGATCCTCCGCGTCCTCGACGTGACGGGCCGCGACGGCATCACCACCAGCGAGCGCGTCGTCCGCGACATTCCGATCCACGGCGGCTGCAAGAACTGGTACATCGACGTTCCCCAGCCGCCCCGCAGTTTCCGCGTCGATATCGGCTATCTCAGCCGAGACGGCCAGTTCTACGTCATGGCCCGCAGTAACATCGTCACGACCCCCCGCGCGGGACTCAGCGATGTCCTCGACGAGACCTTCGCCGACCTCGACGAGAAGCAGGCCGACCGCATCTACGCCATGTCCAGCGGCTACGAGGCCAGCCCGTCGAGCATCGACGTGAAGCACTTCCTCGACGAAAAACTCCGCCGCCCGATCGGCGGCCCCGCCATCACCACGCTCGGCTCCGGCGGCCTGTCGTCGCCGATGGGCATGATGGGCGTCGGCGGGGCGACCCGCAAGCGCGACTTCTGGTTCAAACTCGACGCCGAGTTGATCGTCTACGGCGCGACCGAGCCGGGCTCCCGCGTCACCATCCAGGGCCAGCCGGTCGCCCTCCGGCCCGACGGCACCTTCACGATGCGCTTCAAGCTGCCCGATAGCCGCCAGATCCTCCAGGCCGTCGCCGTCTCTCCCGACGGGACCGAGGAGCGCACGATCATCCTCGCCGTCGAGCGTAACACCCGCGCGATGCCCCCGATGGTGCGCGGTAACGATGAGTGACTCGCGCCCGACGGAATTTGTATTGGTAGTCGCAATTTCTATGCGCGACGCGGAGTGTACGTCATCCTGCTACAAATAACGGACTACAACAACGCCTGCGACATCATCGCCGCAGGGTGCCAGACGGAGTGGAATGAACTCGAAGGGGTGCTGTTGGCGCTGTTGGTTCACCTGAAAGCGTCCGACCAGGCTCGCATCCAGGGGCATCCGATCTTCGACCCGATCGGGACCAATGACGGCATTCGTTCTGGCCTGACTGCCGTCGGCGGGTGGCGCACAGCCCTTCCGATCCCACCGCAGTTCGATTTCCTCGGCACCGACGTGGACTTCGGGAAGAATGGTCTGATCGTGGAGGCCCAGTTCTCCAACTACCCTTTCTTGCTCAACAACACGATCCGCTCCGAGCTTTTCTTCAAAGCGCATCTGAATCTGAGTGGGGTGCCGACGCTGGCGACGGTCATCCTGACCAAGGGGCACATGTTCCCTGCGTCGAATAGTACGCTTTACTACGAGCAGGCACGCGACCAACTGAACTCACTTGCCACGAACAACGTTTTCGACAGTCCCATACGCCTGGTTGGACTGTTCGCGCCGCGCACCGGTACCATGCCCGTCACTTGGACGGAATACGCCGCGACCCGTTACTCCCGCACGGTGAGGACAAGGGTGACCCGCCAATGTACCGTAGGGGCCGGGCGAAACGCCAGCTCGCGCTGTCGGCTGACCCTCGCGTAGCCCTGAAGTCATTCGCTAAAGAGCGTGCGCTCCTCGGGCTTCTTCCTCTTGCCGTTCATCCCCTCATCTACTGGCCTCTCATCGCCGCGCACGTCTGCGGCGAAGGCGGCTTCCTCGTACTCGAGTCGTCTCGCCAGCTCCTCTAAGTGGTGGCCTTCGGGGTAAATTTTCGACGCCGAACGGTTCGTAGGCTTGTCCCCCACCTGCACGTCGAAGCGGTACTTCTCCACCGGCTTCCCTTTTCGCTCGCACCAGTCTCGCAGCGTCTTGAGGTTGGGGAAGTATCCCCGCTCGTCAGGCTCACCCTTCAGACGGCGGAGCGCGACGCTGTGATACCCAGCATCCAACTCGGCACCCATGAAATGCCGCTTGTGATCGCGAGCAACGACGGCGACCGTCCCGGTGCCCATGTACGGGTCGAAGACGACCTGCCCCTCCCGTGTGGTCGAGAGGACGATGCGGGCGATGAGGTCTTCGGGAAACTGGCAGGGGTGGACCGTCTGCTCTTCGTGGTTGTGCTTCACGTTGCGGAAGAGCCAGATGTCGCCGGGGTTCTTGCCTGCGGGGTTGCAGGACAACTCGCCGTGTTTGTCTCCCCTATGGAAGGTTTTGTTTTGGTACTTCTGCGGGACGCGGATCGGGTCGAGATCGAAGAGGTACTCGTCGCCCTTCGTGAACCAGAGGATCGTCTCGTAGCGGCAGGAGAACTTTCGAGAGGCGTGTAGTCCGTGCTGCCTCGCCCAAGCAATCCGGTTGCGCGGGATCAGCCCAAAGGACTCGAGAATAGGGAAGAACCGGATATCGAGGGGGATGAGTGACCCCGCGTCGGCGAAGGAGCCGACCTGCCAGAAGATCGCCCCTTGCGGAGCCAGGATTCTCGCGCACTCACGGAGAACATCCGTCTGCTCCTCCAAATAGACCTGGAGCGCCCTCTTCGCCTCATATTCCTTCCCGAGATTGTAGGGTGGTGAGGAGACGATCAGGTCTACGCATCCGTCGGGCAACTTCGCCAGGAGTTGACGGACATCACCGGGAAATATCGCATTCAGCGGCACGTTCTGCTTCTGCATATGTCACCCGTTAGGCGTTCATCTCTTCAAATTACTATACGCAAGTATATATTTGAAGCCTGTGGAGTCAATCCCAGCCGCAGGGACGGTCATGCCATTTACACTGATTCATCGGATCCCTGTCCCTATTCATTGAGCCGGACGCTGATCCTTCGACATCGAACATCGCGCGGATTCCGCCAGCGAGAAGACAACCCCCTTGCCGTCCACTATCCTAATAGTGACGCCTGTCGGTCGTTCCAGCGAGGGGTTGCTTTGAGTCCTACTTCCAACACGCCGATGGTGCCCCTGGCCATCATCGGGACCGGATGCTTGTTTCCCGGCTCGGCGGACTTCCGCGCCTTCTGGTCGCGCGTCGTCAACCGCTTTGACGCCATCCGCGACGTGCCGCCGACCCACTGGAACGTCGCCGACTACCTCGACGCCGACCCCAAGGCGCCCGACCGCGTCTACGCCGCGCGCGGGGGCTTCCTCGACTCCGTCGCGTTCGAGCCGGCCCTGTTCGGCATCCCGCCGAGTAACCTCGAGGCGACCGACGCCAGCCAACTCCTCGGCCTCGTCGTCGCGGATCAGGCGTTGAAAGACTGCGGCTACTCGATCGCGAGTCGTGACGATCCGGGTGCCCCCAAGACGATCGAGCGGACGCGGATCAGCGTCATCCTGGGCGTGACGGGTACCCTCCAACTCGTCATCCCGCTCGGCGCGCGCCTGGGCCATCCGCTGTGGCGGAAGGCGCTCGCCGAAGCAGGCGTGGACAAGGCCACCGCCGACGATGTCGTCGCACGCATCGCCGACGGCTACGTCCCCTGGCAGGAGAACTCGTTCCCCGGACTGCTCGGCAACGTCGTCGCGGGCCGGATCGCGAACCGCTTCGACCTGGGCGGGACGAACTGCGTCGTCGATGCGGCGTGCGCCTCCTCCCTCAGCGCGATCCAT
>JANXSH010000135.1 GCA_025356615.1 Planctomycetia bacterium
GCGCATCCAGTATGTGCGGAGTGCCGAGGACAGCAAGAAGCTCAACGCGAAGCCCGGCCCGGCGGTCATCATCGCCGCGAGCGGCATGTGCGAGGCGGGACGCATCCTGCACCACCTGAAGCACAACATCTCCGACCCGCGAACGACCGTGCTGCTCGCGGGCTACCAGGCCCCCGACACGCTGGGCCGGCGGCTCGCCGAGCATCGACCCGAGGTGAAGATATTCGACAAGATGATCCCGCTCCGCGCCGAGGTCATCATGGGCAGCGGCTTCTCGAGCCATGCGGGCCATGACGAACTCATGGCCTACCTCAGCCCGCTCGTGGGCAGGGCGAAGCAGGTGTGCCTCGTCCACGGCGAGCCGGAATCGTCCGAGGCGCTCGCCGTGTCGCTGCGCGCGAAGGGCTTCGCGGATGTGACCGTGCCGGATCGCGGGGACGTGGTGGAAATGGGATGAGGCAACAGGAGGCCGTTTTGCCCCCTCGCTGTAACAGGTCGTGTCCAAGGGGTCTTGCCAAGGATCGCCTTGAGATCAACGGCCATAGTGACTTGTCGCTCGGAGGTGAAGTGTCGGCGCTCTTCGGCGCTCCTTGCCCTACAAGGAGTTGCGCGACTAGCAAGGCTCCTCGTCCACGACCCGTTTTCGAACCAGGCCGTCTTTTCCGTACCGAGGCAGTAGCGGCGAAGGAGCGAAACGGGGAGTTCGTGCGCACTCCCGATGGATTCGAGAGTATAGTCTCACTAGCCAGTCGAGACCGATCGAACCCTGTACTCGAACATGAGGCGGCATTCCCCGATGGATCACCGATCGACCGTATCGGACCTGATGCCCCACCCGGAGATCGCCCTTCGGGGCGGCTCTTGGATGAGTTTGCGCCAGGGCGTCGGCTTCGTCGGGCAGACGATTCTACTTGCAATGCTTTACGTCGGCCTGGGCAGACTTGGCCTCTTGCTCGCGGAACCGCCGGGCTATGCGGCCCCCATCTGGCTGGCTGCGGGCATCGCTTTGATCGGCGTTCTCCTCCGAGGCAATTCTGCCTTGCTGGGGGTTTGGATCGGGTCGTTCCTCATCAACAGTTGGATCAGTTGGGACCGATCGGGGGCGATCTCTTCGGGAGACCTGCTGATCGCCGCCTTGATCGCCGTCGGTGCCGGGCTTCAAGCCTGGGTCGGGGCGAGTTTGATTCGCACCCGCATCGGCTTTCCTCCGCCACTGACGAGGGGCAAGGATATCCTTTTGTTCTTGTTCCTCGCCGGACCACTCTCTTGCGTGGTCAACGCCACGCTCGGCGTGGGGGTCCTTCGTGCCTGGGGCATCCTGCCCTGGTCGCGGGTTCCGATGAATTGGCTCGAGTGGTGGGTCGGCGACACGCTCGGTGCCCTGCTCGTCAGCATCATTTTGATGCCGGCCGTCGGAGCGCCTCGCACGTTTTGGAAGCCGCGAATCCACAAAGTTACCGTGCCGATCGGGCTTCTCACGGGAGTGATCCTCGCCTTGTTCGGGGCGATTCGCGCGATCGAGCGCGAGCAGATCCAGGAGACGCTCACGACGTGGAGTATTCGATCGACCCGAATGTTCGAGCGGTGGTTCGGTAACGCCCAGGTCGGGGTGATGGGCTGGTCCGACTACGTCCAGACCGCGCCCGATGAAACCGAGGAGGCCCGACAGAAGACGGCCCGAGGCGTGCTCGAATACCACGACACACTCCGCGCGGTTGCTGTCGTGGAAATGATCCACGATAAGGACCGTGCCCGGTTCGAAGCCGATCGCACTCCCCTGATCCGCGCCGGTCCGATCCTAGAACCCGATGCGAAGGGCGACCTCGTCCCCGCCGGGTCGCGTGACTGGTATGTCGTCTCCACGATGTGGTCGAGTCTCGACGCCAAACCCGCACCGGGGCGAGTGGATTTCGCCCAGGAAACGGAAGTCCGCGAGCTGTTACTCCGCGCCTGCGAGACGGCCTCGCCGCAGGCGATGCCGACGCGCCGGTTGCCGGTCGGCGGCACCGACGACCTCGCGGTCTTCCATCCCCTCTATCGGACGGCTCGGCCTCCGACCTCTCCTGCCGAACGCCGTGCCTCCCTGTGGGGATTTAGTCTTTCCGTCGTCCGGATGCAACAAGTCTTGGACAATGCGATAGAACAAGTCGATCCGATGCCGATTCGCGTCGCCTATTCCATCGAACCCTCTGGCCCCGACGAAGGCGTATCGCTCGCCATCAAAGGGGACGACTACCTCGTCCAGGTTCCCGCGCGCCAAGGGCTGGCGGAGGTCCGACTCAGCTACTTCGCCGGTCTCGAATGCGTTGCAAAGATCCGGTCTCGCTACGTCGGAGTAGTCTTCCTGCTCGGCCTCATCATCGTGGGCTTGTTCGGGGTGCAACTCCTGCTCGTGACGGGAGAGACGGCGATCGTCACCGAGGAAGTCCAACGGCGGACGGCGGAGTTGCGCGCCGAGATCGCCGAGCGCGAGCGCGCGGAGGTGAAACGTCGGTTGTTCGAGGAGAAGCTGCGCGAGACACAGAAACTCGAAAGCCTGGGCGTCCTCGCGGGGGGCATCGCCCACGACTTCAACAACATCCTGACATCGATTCTCGGCTACGCCAGCCTGGGGGAACGTCAACTCCCTCTGGACTCCCCGGTCCGTGCCTACCTCGGCCACATCGACCGATCGTCTCGGCGCGCCGCGGACCTCTGCCAGCAAATGCTCGCCTACGCCGGCAAGGGACGGTTCGTCGTCGGCCCCCAGGATCTCAGCCGTCTCGTGGAGGACACCGCCGATCTCCTCCGCCTGAGCATCAGCAAGAAGGCCGAGTTGACGCTCGACCTCATGCCGGGGCTGCCCCGGATCGAGGCCGACGAAAATCAACTGCGCCAGGTCGTCATGAACCTCGTGATGAACGCCTCGGAGGCCATCGGGGACGGCGGCGGACGCATCACCCTGACGACCCGCGTGCGGCGCGTCGAGCGCCAAACCCTCGACGCGATGCTGCACGGGCTGGAACTGCCCGAGGGCGACTACGTGTGCCTCGACGTGGCGGACACCGGATGCGGCATGGACGAGCCGACGCGCGGTCGCATCTTCGAGCCGTTCTACACGACGAAGTTCACCGGAAGGGGGCTCGGCCTCGCCGCCGTCCTGGGCATCCTCCGCAGTCACGGCGGCGCGCTGCGTGTCGATAGCGCCCTGGGCGTCGGTACCACGTTTCGCCTCCTGTTCCCGCCCAGTGCGTCGCATTGTTTCGATGCCTCTGGAGTGCTCGAGCCGCCCCCGAAAGAACTACAGGGCGCGGGCAAGCTCCTCGTCGTCGATGACGAAGACGGCGTCCGAAACCTGACGGTCACGCTCCTCGAGTCGATCGGCTTCGCCGTCCTCGAGGCCAGGGACGGGCGAGAAGCGATCGCCCAGTTCACCAAGCACCGCGACTCCATCCGTGCCGTGCTACTCGACCTCACCATGCCGCGCCTCGACGGCCAGCAAGCGTTCGCGGAGATCCACGGAATCGCCCCCCAAACACCAGTCTTACTCATGTCCGGCTTCACCGCGTCCGAAGTGCGAACTCGATTCGCCGGCGCAAGCCCCGCAGGCTTCCTCCAGAAGCCCTTCGGCGCGGAGGAACTGCTCGCCGCGCTGGGCGCGGTGTTGAATTGATCCGCAGATTACGCAGATTCCACAGATCAAGAACAGAATGTAGAAGGAATTGCGTTGTGTAGGCGGCCAGCTTTCTGTTCTTGATCTGTGGAATCTGTGCAATCTGCGGATCAATTCGTATGAGTTCCCCCGAAGCATTGCCGACCGCCCCCCCGAACGCGACAATGAAGGTAGGCCAACCACGCACCGTATGAGACTTCTCGATCATGGTCAATTCCCTCGGCAGCCGGGCACAACTTCGCGTCGGCGATAAGGAGTACACCGTCTTCCGCCTCGATGCCGTCTACAAGGC
>JANXSH010000139.1 GCA_025356615.1 Planctomycetia bacterium
ACACGAACAATCCCCCTTCACCGGCCTAGTGCAGGTGGCGTTCGTCGCCCCGCCTGTCAGTAACGCAGAGAAAGAGGCAACCGTAAGGGTCATCCCGACTCCGCCCGTCGTACCCCCTCCCGTCGCGGACTTTCCGATCGACCTGCCCACCGCCCTGGGCCTTGCCGGGGTCGAGAACCCGACGATCGCCCTGGCCCAGGAGGCCGTCCGGGCCAGCCTGGCCCAGCGGTTGCAGGCGGACGCCTTACTCATCCCCAGTCTCCAGGCCGGGGCCAGTATCAACGTCCACCGCGGCAACCTCCTCTCGGCGCAGGGCATCATCCGCGATGTCGATCGCCAGTCCCTCTACGCGGGGGCCGGGGCCGCTGCGGTCGGCGGCGGCACGGTCGGCTTCCCAGGCGTCCGCCTGACGGCCCACCTGGCCGACGCCGTTTTCGAGCCTGTCGTCGCCCGCAACCGCGTTACGGGCCGACAGTTCGACGCACAGGCCGTTTCCAACTCCGTCCTGCTCGAAGTGGCGACTCGTTACTTCGACCTCCGGGGTGCCGAAGCGCGGCTGGCGACCGTACAGCAGTCCGAAGGGGATCTGGACGAGGTGCTGCGGCTGACCAACAACTTCGCCAACTCGGGTCAGGGGAGGCGGGGGGACGCCAACCGGGCCAGAACGGAGGCTTTGCTGCTGCACTCGGCGGCCCAGCGCGTCGAGGAGGACATAGCCGTGGCAGCCGCCGAACTCTCCCGACTCCTGCACATGGACACCGCCGTGCGACTACGCGGGTGCGGGGATCGGCTGGTCCCCGTCACGCTGATCGATCCCGCGATCAGGCTCGAAAACCTGGTCCAGACTGCGGTCGAGAATCGGCCCGAAGTCGCGGCGCGGACCGCCGACATCGCCCTGGCCGAGACGCAACTACGACAGGAACGCTTACGGCCCTTCGTCCCGTTCCTCTCCGTGGGGGCCAGCTACGGCGAGTTCGGCGGGGAAAGCAACCAGGCCGACACCCGGTTCGGCCATTTCAGCGGTCGAACCGACTTCGACGCCCTCGCCGTGTGGTCCCTCCAGAACTTCGGACTGGGAAACTGCGCGATCCAGCGGGGACGCGCATCCCTGGTGGGACAGGCGTTGGCCCGACGCGCCCTCGTGGTCGATGAAGTGCGCCGCGAAGTCGCGGATAACTACGCTCTTTGTGCGGCGAGGCGACTCGAAATCGAGGCGGCCCGCAGGCGGATCGACTCGGCCTCCCGCGCCTACCGGCAAGACCTGGAGCGGGCGCGCAACCTCGAGGGGAGGCCGATCGAGTTACTCAACAGCGTCAACCAACTCGCGGCGGCCCGGCAGGATCTCATCCGAACGCTGGTGGAATTCAACCAGGCCCAGTTCCGCCTCTTCGTCGCCCTGGGGAAACGCCCAGGTGTCGAAGACGAGCTCGCTCTCCCAAGGTGAGGAACGGGTAAAGCGGGTTGCACTCCAGGCTCTCGAGGAGACGCCCCGTTGGAACTGAAGATGGTCGCACTCACCCAAAGATAGCTCCCTTGGACATGATTCGGTTGTCCTTCGTCGCGCGACCGGTTATGCTGGAGGGGTGCCACCGAACCGAGGGAAGACTCGCCATGCCCGACCAAACGCCGATCCTAGAATGCAACCGCGAGGATGACATCCTCATCCTCACCGTCACCACGCGACAGATCGAAGGCGAAGACACCGCTATCCGGCTCAAGGACGAACTGACGAAGGCGGTCGATGAGTCCGGCCTGGTCAAGGTGGTCCTCGACCTGAAGGCGACGCGCTACCTGTCGAGCATCGCGTTCTGGCCCCTGCTCACGCTCCGCAAGAACCTCGCCCAGCGACAAGGCCGGCTCGTCCTGTGTGGCCTGACCGGGGCGGTCGAAGACGTGTTCACCTCCACGAAGATGATCTCGAGCAGCGGTTCGGCAGACGCGCCCTTCGAGGTCGCCGTGGACCGCGAGGCGGCCGTCGAGAAGTTGCAGGCGTGAGAGGAGAAATAAAGAGGGACACCCAAGGAACGATACGGGGAACAGCAGACCGAGTCGAGTGAGTGAATCGCGCGACGCACGGCGAGCGCGAAACGATCCCCCTCCCCACGGACCACACGACTCTCATGTGCCATCGCCGTTCCCTTACCAAGAACTCTCCCTAAACATAGGAGGACGCCATGATCGAACTGTGCGGCGATCAATTGCGGGCGCTCGACGACGAGGGGCAGCCCGCCACCGTCGTCGATCCCCGGACGGGGCAGCGATACCGCCTGATCCGTGAGGAAGTCTACCGCCTCGTGCAGGGCACGCTTAAGCCGTTCGACCGGGGCTGGGAGGATGACCCGGAGATGGACGCCTACGAGCAGTACCGGAAGCAGCCATGAACCGAGGCGAAGTCGTACTCGTCGATTGGCCCTTCAGCGACCTCACAGGCCCGAAGCTGCGGCCAGCCGTCGTCGTGCAGGCGGATTTCCTCAACAGCTTGATCGACGACACCGTCTATGTGAAAGTCCAGGGGAGAGCCTACGGTATTCCCGACACAGAGGTCGAACTCGACCCGGCGCGCGAGACCGCCTCCGGCCTCCTGAAGGTGTCGTATGCCTCCTGCCGAGATGTCCTCACACGGGACCAGTCACTCGTCCATCACAACCTGGGATTTCTGTCCGACTTGGCCATGCGCGAGATCGAGCGATGCCTGAAAGCGGTGTTGGGAATCCCGTGACGCCGTATCGCCCTGCTCGTCGATGATAGCCATAGGTGACGAGAACGCCTGCCCTTGGCAGGACGCTCATCTTCGGATACGTCCCCGTCGAGGTGCCGGGCTGACTTTCTCCGAATACGATACCCCCATGATCGACCACGCACGCCACGAACACCACGACTTCCTCCACGCCTCCACCGAGGCGCTGGCCAACGCGCCGCTCCAGGTCGCGCTGGGTCGGCTCACCAGTACGCTCCTCGCGGGCAACCGGCGGGGCTACGCGGCGCTCGTCGATTCCAGCGAATTGCGCGACCACGCGAAGGCCATCAAGGAACACACACTCGCGCACCTCGACCGCTACCTCGAGCAACTCGAGGCTTCCGTGCAGCGCGTCGGCGGGCACGTCCACTGGGCCGCCGACGCCGAGGAGGCCCGGCGGATCGTCGTCGAGATCGCAAAGCAGACGAACAGCCGGCGTATCGTCAAATCCAAGTCGATGACGACCGAGGAGATCCACCTCAACCCCGCCCTCGAGGCGGCGGGCCTCGAAGTCGTCGAGACGGACTTCGGCGAGTTCATCATCCAGCTCGCCGGGGAGAGGCCGTCGCACCTCGTCGCGCCAGCGGTGCATCACACCCGCGAGAGCATCTCGCGGCTGCTCTCGGCGCATACCGGAGAGACTTTGTCCGATGAGCCTGCGACCCTCGCGGGGGTCGGTAGGCGATTGCTGCGCGAGAAGTTCGCGGTCGCGGACATGGGTATCAGCGGCGGCAACTTCCTCGTCGCCGAGACGGGCACGCTCGTCCTCGTAACGAATGAGGGCAACGGCCGGCTGACGACGACCTGCCCGCGCGTCCACGTCGCCGTCGTCGGCATCGAGAAAGTCATCCCGCGCCTCGACGACTTGCCTGTCTTCCTCAAGCTCCTGGCGCGCGGCGCGACGGGGCAGACGCTTTCGGTCTACACCACCCTCGTGACGGGGCCGAAACGGCCTGGGGAGCGCGACGGGGCG
>JANXSH010000154.1 GCA_025356615.1 Planctomycetia bacterium
CTGAACACTGAACACTGAACGCTGAACACTGTAGCGGAACACTGAAGAGAAGCCCAGGAGGCCGACCATGTCCAGCCCAATCGTCGATCACGTCCGCGACCGCTACGCCGCCGTCGCCGCCAGCTCGCTCACCGGCGAGGCGGCGGGCGTCCGGGCCGTCGCGGAAGCGTTCGGCTACAGCGCCGAGGAGCTATCCCGCCTGCCCGCCGAGGCGAACATGGGCCTGTCTTGCGGCAACCCGACGGCTTTCGCGAGCCTCCGTCCCGGCGAAGTCGTCGTCGATCTGGGTTGCGGCGGCGGCCTCGACGTGCTACTCGCCGCCGAGAAGGTCGGACCCACGGGCAAGGCGATCGGCATCGACATGACGCCCGAGATGCTGGATCGCGCGCGGGAAGGTGCCCGCCGCATGGGGGCGGCCAACGCGGAGTTCCGCCTCGGGACGATCGACCGCCTGCCCCTCGACGCCGAGTCGGTGGACTGCATCATCAGCAATTGTGTCGTCAACCTCGCCCCGGACAAGGGCGCGGTCTTCCGGGAGATGTTCCGCGTCCTGAAGCCCGGCGGTCGGGTCGCGATCAGCGACATCGCCTTGCTCCGGGAACTGCCAGCCGACATGGCGGAGAGCGTATCGGCCTACGTCGGCTGCATCGCCGGCGCGATCACGATTGACGACTACGAGGCGGGGTTGCGCGCCGCCGGATTCAGCAGCATCCAGGTCGTTCCGACGGGGACGGACCTGAACGCCTACGCCCAGGTCGAGGGGCAAGCGGGCTGCTGCTCCCCCGCGATGCCCAGCGAGGCATCCTCGCCCCTGAGTCTGTCGATCGCGCCCACGGGATGCTGTTCGACGACCCCGACGGTCCACGAGGGGTTGGCGGAGCTGGTGGCGCGGTACGACATCAACGAGTACGCCGCGAGCGTGCAGGTGTACGCGGGGCGGGGGTAGGCGTCGTCACAACCAATCGATGCGGGCAAGCGGTGCGCGAAGCCCCACCATTGCAACGGCTGGGGTTGATGGCAGCACAACATCATTGACGAGGTCCGAATGCGAGCAACGCATCTTTCCTCATCGTCCCGTCTTCCTCGCGTGCCCCAAATACCCCCAAACCCCGATTTTGCACGAGGTGTCAGCCCGATCCCGCAACACTCGTCGATCGGGTGAGACGATGCAATGTGGTCCGCCTTGCAAGGATATGCCTTCGGGGGTATCCTCTCAATCCTGGGCAGGCCGGTTCGGGACAGTGGAGGGCCAGGGATGGCGATCCTCGAAGTGGATGGGCTGGTCAAGATCTACAAGGGCCGAAAGGTCGTCGATGGGGTTCACTTCGAGGTGAACCTCGGCGAGGTCGTCGGACTGCTCGGCCCCAACGGGGCCGGCAAGACGACGAGCTTTCGCATGGCGACGGGGCAGGTCACCCCCAACGCGGGCAAGGTCGTGTTCAACGGCATGGACGTTACCGCGTTGCCCATGTACAAGCGTGCGCGCCTCGGCATGGGCTACCTCGCCCAAGAGACGAGCGTCTTCCGCAAACTCAACGTCGAGCAGAACATCTACGCGATCCTCGAGGCGCTGCCGATCCACCGCACGATCGGGCGGAAGCTCAACCGCCGCGAGCGCCTCGACATGACCGACAAGGTGCTGACCCAGTTCGGGCTTACGCACCTCCGCAAGAACAACGCCGCCCGCCTCTCGGGCGGCGAACGTCGCCGACTCGAGATCGCGCGGTGCCTCGTCTGCGACCCGCTCCTGATCCTCCTTGACGAGCCGTTCACCGGCATCGACCCGCCGACGATCGGCGACATCGAGGACATCATACGCTCGCTCCGCCAGCAGAACATCGGCATCCTGATTACCGACCACCAGGCGCGGGAGATCCTCAAGATCACCGACCGGATCTACCTGATCCACCAGGGCAAGGTCTTCATCCACGGCAACCCCGCCGAGGTCGCGCGCAACGAGCAGGCCATTCGCACCTACCTGGGAGACTCGGCTGAGGGCCTCACCTTCTCCGATGGCTCTTCGTCGAATCACCAGTCCAACTCGGCCCCCCGGCCTTCGCTGCGGAGCTTCGTCGAGCAGGATCGCGTCCAGACCCTCCTCGACAAGCTGCGGACTGCCGACTTCCAACAGGCGGCCCTCGAGTTGATCCAGACCGGCCCCTCGGCGATTTCTGCCCTCGTCGATGCCTTGGAGTGGCGCGACATGGAGATGCGACGCCGGGCGTTCGAGGTGTTGAAGCGATTGTGGCCCGATGTCCCGTTCGACCCGTTCGGGCCCGAAGGCGACCGGCTCCAGCAGATCGGCCTCTTGCGACATAGTCTAGGAAGACGAGCGGGATGACAGCGGACGACTCGCGCATAGGATGAAGGAGTCTTCTTTTCTCCTTCGCCCTGTGGAGTCGTCATGAGCGCTTTCGAACGCTTGATCGAAACCTACGCCGATGGTCCCAAACTCCTGCGCGAGGCCGTCCGCGGTATGACCCAGGAGCAACTCCTCGCCCGGCCGGTCGCCGGCAAGATGAGTACGCTCGAGGTCGTCTGCCACATCGCCGACTTCGAGCCGATCCTCGCCGACCGCATCAAGCGCGTCCTGACGCACGATCGGCCCACCCTCGGCGGCGCGGACGAGAACCTGTTCACCGCCGGGCTGGCCTACCAGCAGCGCGACTCGGAAGAGGAGTTGAAGCTCATCGAACTCACCCGGTCACAACTGGCGCGCATCCTTCGGACCAAGACGCCGGACACCCTGACGCGGGTCGGGGTCCACAGCGAACGCGGCGAATTGACTCTGGAACGCATCCTCACGATGGCGTGCAATCACATCCCGCACCACCTGCCCTTCATCGCCGAGAAGAAGAAGGCACTCAGCGCGGCGAGATAACTCATGTCGCCGACGCAACCCGCCTCGAGTCGAGCAACGCTCACGGCGGACGGAGACGCCCTCACGGTCTACCTCCCGCCGAGCGGGTTCGCGCGATCGTGGTCGCAGGGACTCGTCTGCCTGGCGCTCATCGTCGGTATCAGCGTACTGGCGAGCGCCAGCGTCTCGTTCCTCCTTCGTGCCGACGGATGGGTCGATCTCGTCGTCTGGGGGGCGGTCCTGGGGCTGTGCATTCTCGTCATTCGCCCGATCGTTTTGCTCGTCACGGGCTACCACCTCGCGTCCGGTCTGGGGCGAGGCACCCTCGTAGTCCGAGCGGGAAGACTCTACGTCCACGAACGCCGAGTCCTGCGGGCACGCGAACACGTCTGGGATGTCGGGGAAATCGTTTGCCTCGACGAAGAAGAGGGTGCGCTGTGCGTCCTCTCGGGAGGCCGGCTCGAACCGATGTTCGCGGGCCGGGACTCGCTGGAGTTGCGCTGGCTCGCTCAGACGCTCCGGCTCCATTTGCACGTCGGCGCAGACCCGCCCGGTATGCCGGGGGAGATCCTTGTGGGCTTCCACCTGTCGCAGTGGCCTACCTGTCGGCGCGGCTTCCTCCTTCTGGAGCCGGGCCGGATCCGCCTCCGACCGCGATTCCAGCCGCTCGAGGGTCTCGTCCTTCGGCCCGGAGCGCACGTTGGCGGGGTGTTCTCCTTGACGGCGGGGACTCTCGGGGTCGAGCCGGACGATGTCCGCTGGGGCATCGCGGGGGGGGGCCAAGCGGTCCTGCGAATCCGGCTCCACGTCCCCGAGGAGGCCGACCCGCTCGCGCTCGAGCTTTCATGCGACCGACCCGGCGACTTGCGTGCGGGGATGGCTCGCTTCTGGAGTGCGGCAGGGTAGGGGGGATTGTATAGAATCATGCGCGGGCGATGATGCACACGAAGCCCACCCATTGCAATGGGTGGGCTTGGGAGCGCCACCATTGTCCCTTTGCTCCCCCGGCGAACCTCCTCTTGTACTTTCCGTGTCGTTGGGATATCTGCCACCCGTCTGTTCACCCCCTCCAAGGATGAGGCATGAGCGAAGCCACGATCACTCTCGATAGTCGCGACGAAGCGATCCTGCTGTTCGGCAGCCGCGATGTCTACCTACGCGAGATACGCACGACGCTGGGCATGCAGCAACTCGTCGGCCGGGGCGACCAGGTCCTCCTCAAGGGCACCGAGGCGCAGCTCGCCCAGGGCGAGCGCGTCTTCGCCCAGTTGCGCCACCTCCTCCGCCAGCAGGGAAGCGTCAGCGCCGAGGATGTCAAGACGGTCCTCGAGGTCGTCATCCAGGGCGGCGACCGCATCGCGACCTCGCCCGTCGAGCCGAATGCCCCTGCGGGTAAGGGGGGGAAGGCGAGCAAGTTCGTTCGCCCACGGACCGACGGCCAGGCGCGCTACGTCAAGGCAATGACCGACCACGACCTCACGATCTGCATCGGCCCCGCCGGCACCGGCAAGAGTTGGCTCGCCGTCGGCATGGCCGTCAGTTGGCTCCGCCAGGGGACGGTCAAGAAGATCATCCTCGTCCGCCCCGCCGTCGAGGCCGGCGAGCGCCTCGGCTACCTGCCGGGCGACATGGTCGCGAAGGTCAACCCGTACCTCCGACCGCTGTTCGACGCGCTCAACGACATCATGGAGCCCGAGCAGGTCAAGCGCTATATCGAGAACGACATCATCGAAATCTGCCCGCTAGCCTACATGCGAGGACGGACCCTCACCGCAGCCGCCATCATCCTCGACGAGGGCCAGAACGCCACGATCCCGCAGATGAAGATGTTCCTCACGCGCATGGGCCACGGCTCCAAGATCATCGTGACGGGCGACATCACCCAGGTCGATCTCCCGCCCCAAACAAAGAGCGGCCTCGAAGACATCGTGCGGCGATTGAAGAACGTGGAACGCATCGCGCTGGTCTACCTGGACGAGACGGACATCGTCCGCCATCCGCTGGTCCGGGCGATCTTGCAGGCCTATGAAGGCCCGCCTCCCCGCAAGAGGAAGGAGCGAGATGAGTAAGGCGCGGCCCGTCTCTCACGGCCATGCCTCCTCACGGGATATGATATCCGCTTCCAGCAAGACCGTTTCGCGCATCGTCCAATGGAATGGACGACGGCGCTCCTCACGATCGGACGAGCCGGTCCTCTCGCAACTCTTTCGCAGGGCCGTCCTCCTGCGCCTCACGGTCGTCCAGATCACCGCCCTGTTCATGACGCTGCTCTCCTCGAGCTGGGGCGTCGATACGTCGTACCGCGTCGGCCAGGCCTGCCCGCACGACCTCCGCGCCCGCGTCTACTTCGATGTCGTGGACGAGATCCAAACCAACGTCCGCCGGGACAAGGCCATCGAAAGCCTCGCCCCGGAGCATCGCAGCGATCTGAATCGCTGCCGTGAGGCGCACCTGGCCGTGTCGCCCTCCGTCGATCGCTTCCCGGTCGGCACCCTACTCGTGCAACGTGGCGCGCCCATCACCGTCCAGCAGCAGCAACTCCTGAAGACCGAGTCGGCGGCGTTCCTCGCCGGGCAGTCCCGGACCGACCAATTCCGGCGCGGCGTCGCGCTGCACCTCGTCTTCACGCTCCTGGCCTCCATCGTCGTCCTCTACGTCGTGCGCTTCCAACAGAGCCTCGCAGCCAGTCTGTCCAAGGTTCTCGGCGTGTGCGCCCTGGCGCTGGCTACGATGCTCTTGGGGCTGATCCTGAGTCAGGCGGGGCCGCTGGCCATCCTCGTCCCGCTCACCGTCACGGCTTTGATCCTGACGATCGCCTACAACCCCCAATTCGCCCTCTTCGTGTCGCTCAGTCTCACCCTCGCCCTGCTCATCACGATCGGGGGCAAGTTCGGGTATCTACTGATCGCTCTGGGTGGGCAGACGACGGCGATTCTCATGCTCAAACACATTCGGACGCGGACCCGCCTCGTCGAGGTCGGCATGATGGCGGGGATCGCCTACTTGGCGATGACCGTCGCCACGGAGTTGTATCAGCAGCAGAGTTGGCGGCTGATCCTGATCGATAGCGGACTTTCGCTCCTCTGGGGCACGCTCGCGGGCTTCATCGTCAGCGGCCTACTTCCCCTCGTCGAGCGCTGCTTCGCCGTCGTCACCGACGTGCGCCTGCTCGAACTGGGCGACGGCTCGCACCCGCTATTGCAAGAACTCGTCCGGCGGGCACCCGGCACCTACACGCACAGCATGACCGTCGCGACGCTGGCCGAGCCTGCCGCCGACGCCATCGGCGCGAACCCCCTCCTGGCGCGGGTCGGCAGTTACTTCCACGACATCGGAAAGATGCTCAAGCCGACCTACTTCATCGAGAACCAGTCCGGCGAGAACCGCCACGACGCCCTCGAGCCTGCGCTCAGTACGCTGGTCATCATCGGCCACGTCAAGGACGGCGTCGCGCTGGGGGAGCAGTATCGGCTCCCAAGGCCGATCATCGACTTCATCGCCCAGCACCACGGCACGACGTTGGTGGAGTACTTCTACCGCGAGGCGCTCCGCCTCCAGGAACGATCCGGCACCGCGCCGACGCTCCCCGAGGGCGTGACCCACCCGCTGGAGGCGACTTTCCGCTACCCCGGCCCCAAGCCGCAGACGCGAGAGAGCGGCATCGTCATGCTCTCCGACGCGGTCGAGAGCGCGAGCCGCGCCCTGTCGATGCCCACGCCGGGGAGCCTGCGGAAGCTGGTGCGCGACATGATGATGAAGCGCCTCCTCGACGGGCAGTTCGAGGAGTCCGGCCTGACGCTGACGGAACTGCACACGGTCGAGGTGAGCCTCGTCAAAAGCCTGACGGCGCTGTACCACTCGCGGATCAAGTACCCGGAGCCGGAGCGGAAGGCGGGGTGAAGGTGGTGTAACGGGTCGCTCGCGCCGTCAGTGGCGAGGCGATCGATACATTTATACATTGGTACATGGACCGGACTCGACTCCAATGAGTATCGCCCATGAGCTGGAAATGCGAGAAGATCCACGAGAGCCCGCTCCGCCCCGCACGATCCGAGGAGGAATATCTGCTTCATGAGGCCGCCCTCGAGTGGAGCCTGGCCGACTGCATCGTCATCCAGACTGCCGACGACATACAGTCCAGTGTCAACTGGCAAGACCGGCTGAAGCCGTTCCACCACCAAATCCAGAATCTGTTCACCTTCTGCCGCCGCCTCCCCGTCACCCTGCTCGCCGACGATGTGGGCCTGGGCAAAACGATCAGTGCCGGGCTGATCCTCAGCGAGCTGATGGCCCGCAAGCGAGTCACCCGTGCCCTCGTCCTCTGCCCCAAGATTCTCTGCCCCCAGTGGGTCGAGGAACTCGACGCCAAGTTCGGCATCCGAGGAACCTTCGCCATTGGGAGTCGGCTCGACGAGGAATTCATCCGCGGCGCTTCGGTGGTCGTCACGACTTACGAAAGTGCCGCCGACCGGCTGGCCGACCTCAAGGTTGGGACGTTCGACATGCTCATCCTCGACGAGGCCCATAAGCTGCGGAACCTCCACGGCGGGCCCAAGAGACCAAAAATGGCCGAGGCTGTCCACGAAGCCCTTCAGAAGCGACTGTTCAAGTTCGTGGTCATGCTAACCGCGACCCCGATCCAGAACCGAATCTGGGATCTCTACTCACTGCTCGACTGCCTGACGGTAGCCAAGGGGCACCAGAACCCGCTGGGGACGCCGGAGCAGTTCAGGAAGCTGTACCTGATGTCGGGCTGCGACGGGCGGCGGCTGCACCCCCCGAACGCCGAAGCGTTTCGCCGGATCCTCCGCCAGTATGTCGTGCGGACCCGCCGTGGGGACGCCAAACTCCAGTTTCCGACCCGCGAGGTACGTATGGTGCGAGTGGACCTCTCCCCGCCGGAGAGGGAACTGACCCGCATCGTTGCAGACCACATCGGCGACCTCAACGGCCTCCTACAAACCTCACTGGCCCAGGCGTTGATGAGCAGCCCCCAGGCTCTCGCCGTACAGCTCGAGAACATGTCCCAGCGGCAGCCGTTGCTCGGGGCGGCCGCTCAGCAGGCCCGCGCTCTCGCGGACGCTTGCGTCGAGCCCGCGAAGCTCCGTCACCTACTAATCCTGTGCGACGAACTGAGGGCGAGCCGGCCGGGGGACTGGCGTGTCGTCGTGTTCACGCTCCGCAAGGAGACGCAGGCGGTGATCGGGCAGGCGCTTGCCCGTAAGGGCGTACCGGCCGGCTTCATCCGTGGCGGCGATGCCAAGCAGAACCAGTTGTCTATCGAGCGGCTCCGGGCCGACCCGCCCAGGGTACACGTCTTGGTCTCCACCGACGCCGGTGCCGAAGGCGTCAACCTCCAAGCGGCGAACGTCTTGGTGAACTACGACCTGCCGTGGAACCCAATGGTCGTCGAGCAGCGGATCGGCCGGCTGCAACGGCTCGCGTCGGAACACGGGCATGTCCTCGTCTGCAACCTCGTCGCGGCCGGGTCGGTCGAGGAGCGGGTGGTGGCCCGGCTCATGGAGAAGTTACAAGGTATCGCGCAGGCGGTTGGGGACATCGAGTCGATCCTGGAGTCGCCCGAGTGGGAAGGAGACGGGGACCGGTTCGAGGACCAAATCCGCGATCTCGTCGTCAAGTCCCTGTTGGGGCAGGATGTCGAGCGGGCCGCCCTACTCGCCCAGGAGAGCATCGAGCGGGCGAGGCGGCAAATGGAGGAGCAACGGGCGGAGCTCGACCAGACCCTCGGTAGGCTCGACGACCTACACCACAGCGGCCCGAGCATGCCCAAGCTCGAACGGACCGAACCGGCAATCCCGGCCCGGAACCTCGTACTCCGGGCGAGGCGGGCGGAGGGCGGCACGGTGCTGGAGTCGTCGCCGGGCGTGTTCGAGGTGAGAGCCCCCGGCAGGCCGCACGAGGTGATCGCGTTCGACGAGAAGGCTGCGGAGGATCTCTCGTCCAAGGCCGTCTTCATGGGCAAGGTCAGGCTATACCAGCCGGGCAAGCCCGAGTTCGAGCGGCTGGTTCAGCACTGGGTGGACCGCTGCGGCCATCACGTCTGCGACCTGCGCGGCCGGACGGATGTGGACGCGGAGCGGCTGGCCCGAGCGTGGTGCGAGAAGATCCCCGAATCCCAGTACCTCGGCTGCCAGGTTCCCGAGCGGGAGGCGAAATTCCAGGGTCGAGCAAGCGTCAGAGTCAAGGCGAGCAACGGCGTGGACGCTTACGAGAAGCTCGTCTATGGGAGGTTCCACCCGGATGGTCACCAGCCCGTACAGCCCACCAAGGACCCATCCGATCTCGTTCTCGAAGAGTGCCCCCCGAGCCGGATGCTGAAGGACTGCTCGGCCCCGCTTGCGAGGGCTGTCGAAGCGGACCGGGACGTGGGCGAGTTCTGTCGCTTCTACGAGGCGAGGCGGGACGAGGAGTTGGTGGCTGCGGGCTACGACCCCCGCCTACGGCACAAGGTCGGCGAGGACTTCACCCCCTCCGTCGTGGGCGACATCGTGGGCCTCCAAGGCGTCCGCTATGACGAGGTTTATCTGCTGGTCCACTTCTCGGTGCGTGGCGAGGGGAGCTATGAAGTTGCCCTGATGGCCGTACCCGCCTCGGAGCAACTGCTCGAGGAGCCGGCCTGGAAGGAGTGCCAGTACACTTTGCTCCGCGTCCCGATCGACTGCCTCGAAGAGTGCCGGGTAACCGACAAGACAGTTTTGAAGCACCTGCTCGTCACGTCCGAGGAAAGCGGCCGTCGCGGCCTGCGGGATCGGACCGTGACTTGCCAGGTGACGGGAAAGAAGGTATTCGACGACGAGGTGACGCGCTCGGCGATTTCGGGCAAGATTGGGGTGAAGTCTGCCTTCGTCCGGTGCCAGCAGACGGGCTTCATTCTGCTACCGTCAGAGGCTGGCACATCCGCGGTCAGCGGGAAGGTGGTCCGCATCGATCTGCTATCGGCCTCGGAGAGGCCGCCGCACCGGCTCGGGATGGCCGACGAGTTCGGGACATGCCAGGCCACGGGGAAACGCCTGCTCACCGACGAATTGGGCCGGTCGGCCGCGTCGGAAAACCTGGTGGACAGCGATCTGCTCCACCCCTCCGCCCACTCTGGGCGACTCGCGCTGGCTGAGGAATTCGTGACCTGTCAGGAATCGGGTGCCAGGATCTTGCCGGACGAGACAGGGGTCTGCGTCTTAACCGGCAAGCGAGTAGACGCCCAGCTCCTCGCCAAGAGCGTGGTGTCCGGTGCATCGGCCCTCGCCGATCTACTGGTGAAGTGTGCAGTGAGTCAGCAGTACGCCCTTCCCACTGAGGTGCAGGAGTGCCAGGTCACAGGGGCCAAGGTCGTGTCCGGGGAGCTTGCCGAGTGTGCCGTTACTGGAAAGCGTGCTATTCGATCCTTGATGATTGCTTGCCAGCAGACGGGCGCGTTGATCCTCTCCTCAGTGGCCGGGAAGTCGGACTTCAGTGGCAAGGTGGTCAGGCCGGACTTGTTGCTACAGTCGGATAAACTCCCGCACCGCCTGGGTCTGGCAGTCGAGTTCGTGCTGTGCGAGGTGACCGGCAAAAGCCTCCTACCAGATGAGATGGCGCGTTCCGCCGTGTCCGGCAGGCGGGCGGACGTTGGCCTGTTGGTCCCGTCCGCGCGGTCGGGCTTCCTCGCCCTTTCTGAAGAGATGGTGACCTGCGAGGAGTCGCAGGCCACGCTCCTCCCGGACGAGGCCAAACACTGCTCGGTCACCGGAAAGCTAGCGGACGCTCGCCTCCTGTCTACCAGCGAACACTCCGGTCGCATTGCTCTGACTCGACTAACGCGGCGGTGTGGCGTGACGAATAAGCTGGGCTTAGAAGAGGAATTGGAGCGTTGCAGCCTGACGGACGCCTTGGTCCTGCCCGGAGAACTGGAAACTTGTGGGGCTACGGGCCTGCGGGGGGTTCGCGGGAAGATGCTCCGCAGCTACGTGTCCGGCAGGTACGTCGTCCCGGCGAAGGCCGCCCATTCGGCCCTCAGCGGCAAGGTCGCCCTGCCCGAAGAAGTCATCACGTCGGCCGTCAGCGGTCGGGTCGGCCTCACTGGTGAGTCGGCACGGTGTGCCTGGCTGGGCGAGCCCGTACTCCTCGACGAGGCCAGAACATGTACACTGACCAGGCAGGTCGTCGCCTCACGGTTCCTCAACACGGAGGACGAACTGGCGTCCCTCCGCGATCTTCTGGACGGGCGATCGAAGGAGGCCATCGGAGTCGATGACCTGATTCCCAGGCTCGTCTTGCTGGGCGGAGACTTCTTCCGCGGACTCACGCATGTCTGGGTGGGGTGGTCGCCGGATAGACAGAAACTTGCCGTGTGTGGGGAGATACGCGAATGGTTCGGGATGAAGGTACGGCACATCGGGTTCCTACTCAGGAGGGAGCCGAGGTTCGAGATTCTAGGACGGGCATCCATCGGCCGCAGAGCCAAGGATGGCTGGGTGATTGAGGTCGGAAGAGATTTTTCATGACGAACTTCGGTGCCAAATCGAGTGACACGGCACCAGCGGTCGGCGGGAACTACGGCAAAAACCATCCTAAAGCATTAGACCTGCGAGAACCGCCACGACGCCCTCGAGCCTGCCCTCAGTACGCTCGTCATCATCGGCCACGTCAAGGACGGCGTCGCGCTAGGGGAGCAGTATCGGCTCCCTCGTCCGATCATCGACTTCATCGCCCAGCACCACGGCACGACGCTGGTGGAGTACTTCTACCGCGAGGCGCTCCGCCTCCAGGAGCGATCCGGCACCGCGCCGACGCTCCCCGAGGGCGTGACCCACCCGCTCGAGCCGACCTTCCGCTACCCCGGCCCCAAGCCGCAGACGCGCGAGAGCGGGATCGTCATGCTCTCCGACGCGGTCGAGAGCGCCAGCCGTGCCCTCTCGATGCCGACGCCGGGGAGCCTGCGGAAGCTGGTGCGCGACATGATGATGAAGCGCCTCCTCGACGGGCAGTTCGAGGAGTCCGGCCTGACGCTGACGGAACTGCACCTGGTGGAGGTGAGCCTGGTCAAGAGCCTGACGGCGCTGTACCACTCGCGGATCAAGTACCCGGAGCCGGAGCGGAAGACGGGGTGAGGGATTGATCCTCTTCTTCTTGACGCCGCCAGACCCGTATGACGTTCATCGCCTCGTCGAGTTGCACCCACAATACCGTGTTCGGGGTTCGTAACTCTGGTGGGATGAGACTCATCGGCGCATCGCGGGGCACACCGCCTAGCGCCAGTCCTACGCCGGGGTACAGGATGATGCGAAGCTCCCCAGGCAGAAGACACACGGCCGGTGGTCGGGTGGCGGAGCATGTCCGTTCGCAGGCCGGTGAGCCGGCCGACGAAGGGGCTGAGGTCGTCCTCCAAAGCGATTCGCAAGCGGGAGTTCTCCTCGATTCGAGCAAACGCTGCACCCGAGCAGTTGGATCATCTACTCCGTTCTGGAGTCTCAGTCCAGATACGCCCGCTTCGCCGCCCGGCGGTACGTCTCCTCCAGATCGACCGCGACGGCCTGGTGGGTGTTCAAAGGCAGCGGCAGCGTCGGCAGCGGTTCGCCGACCCGGAGCGGGCGTCGCCAGTCGCCCACGAGGCTCCCCAGTTCGTCGCCCGTCGGGACGACTTCGCCGACGCGGTACGCTGCGGCGAAGGGGGTCGGCAGCGGCGGCAGGTCGAGACCCAGTCCACCGGTTATGACATCGGAGAACGAGAAACCCTTCGGGCGCGGGAGGACATCGACGAGCAGCAAATGCACGCCGAGGCGGAGGTAACTCAGGTAACGGCCGGCGTAAGTCTCCTTGGCGTCGGCGCGGTCCTTGTTGCGCGGGGAGACGAGTTCGAGGGCGGCGATCAACTGGCCGTGGAAATCGACGTGGACTGCGCGTTGCGGGTCGAGGCGGAAGGTGGCACTCGCTTCCAGGTCCGGCTCGAGGACGCCGGTGCCGCTCGTCACCGCTTCGGGAGAGGCGTCCGGCCCCCACTGCCGGACGCTGACATCTGGCCTGCCTTGGCCCGAGTCCACGGTCAAAGAAGGCACGCGGCCGAGGAACGCCTTGTACCCCGCCGGCAGTCGCTCCTGGACATGCTCGAGTAGGTAGGTCAACCACACCGGATGAACGCTGTCCCAGCCCTGTTCGTCCTTCCAATCGTGCAACGGCATGGCCCGGCCCTCCCTCCAGTCGGTATTCTCGCGACCAGCCACCCGCTACGTCAGCTCATCACGCCGAGGATGTCGTCCTCGCCCATCAGCAGGAACTC
>JANXSH010000157.1 GCA_025356615.1 Planctomycetia bacterium
GCTATGCCACAAACGACTCCGAATCAAGGACGCGACAACTATGATGTCGAGAGTGTGGATCGTTTCGAGGAGGAGTATCCCGAAGAGCTGCCCGACCGCCTGCAATGGCTCGAAAGCGAACTGAAAATTCCCCACGACCGCTTCCTCCTCCTGATGGGGCTGAAGAACGGCGAAGGACTCGACTGGCCGACCATCGCCGCACGAGACAAGCTGAGAGCCGAGCGAGTGGAACACGTTCTCGATCACTTCCTGTCGTACTTTCGGTACGACTCGGCGGAGGCTCTTCGTTTCATCGACCGATTGCCGGATAGAGTGCGAGCAGGCGAACTGACCCTCGCCGAACTCATCCCGTCGTACCGAGCAAACGCCTCGCCGACAGAGCTAGACGAAACGCTGATCCGAGCCATTCTCTATGATCAATCGGAACTCTTGACCTCGATGGGGGTTTTCCTCTCCCGCATACCCAACCAACTGGCCGGACGATGATCTACCCTCTGTCCGCCAACCAGCATTTCTTTCGGATCACCAAAGCCCGCCGTCGATGGAGAGATGTCCTATCGGGGGAGGGGGCTTTGTACCTCCGGGCGACCGGGAATCGCTACAACGTGATACTCCAGCAGGCGGCCTACGTCTCGGACAGTCTCGCGGTGGCCGTGACGGAATGGGCGTATTATGTCGCTCGCGATTGGCAGGATCATATCGGGAAACACCATGCGTTTCCCATCACTGGCCCCCTCCTTTCGGAGGCCATGTTGTGGCAATTCACGATCAAGACGCCGAATTACGTCGTCGATGCCGAATCACTCGCCGCCTCGCTACCCTGGCCCGCGCATGTCCTCCTCAACCCGAGTGGGAACTATGCCGCGACGCAGTACCTGGCGAACCTCGCGCTGAGTCGATCTTTCCCTGGCTACACTCCCCCTCATCCCGGCCTGAAGGTTCCGGCAGTGCGCAGCCGGTTGCAGGCGTTGGCGAGCGAATCGAATTTCGTCTTCTTCCGAATGGGGAAGTCTCCGACAGGCCAGCTGGTCGGAAAGTGGCGTCTCCAGATCGAGTTCCTCGACCCCGCTGGCAACGAAGTGACGGCTGCCACGGTCCGAGTCGATTGGTCCCGATTCCGTTTCCGACTGTTGCAACCACCCGGTTCATTTCCCGTCGGCCAAGCCAGTCCAGCGGGTTGTTCGGCCATCTCGTGGTATCCCCTGGCACTAAACCACCTGTAATCCATTGCCCCGCCATATAGACGCTTACGCCGCCTCCGCAGAGTCCGTTTCATCGTCCTGCGACCGATCCGCCTCGATGCGTAGCCTCGTCCCGCCGACGACGAAACCGACGATCGCGCCGATGGCGGCCCCCAAGGCCGGGTGTTCGATCCCGGTGCCGACCTGCCAATTCACCAGGACGCTCAGCGCAGCGCCGAGGGCAGCACCGCAGCCGACCTCTACGCCGACGTGCATGGCCGTCCGCACCATCGACCGGAATCGGCTGGGGCGGCGAGGAGCGGGCCGCTCCTCCCTTGCAGGGTGGAAGATCACCGGAGCCGGACGGGGAGATAGCACCACCTCCTTCGCCTCGACCCGCGCCCGTCCGCCCCGTAGCCGTCGGACGAGCCTGCGGGAGAAGCGATACGCACCCCAGGCCAGTCCCCCGATCAGGACGAACGGCAGCAATACACCGGCGATAGCCAACACAGGCCCGATCAGGACGAGCACCGCGACGCCGAGCAGCGACAGGCAGACCACGGAACGCAGCACGTCGATCGGACGGGTGGAGGAGAACATAGGTGGCTCTCGAGCTAGGTGAAGGCGAGGATTCTTCTGCTTATTCGTCGCCCGTCGGCGGATCTTGGGGCCGTTCTCTCCGCTCCCCTGGCGATGCCCCGACGACTCCGAGTCGTATCATACCAGAGGCTCGCCGCGTCACGCGGCGGACGCCGGGACCATTGCCTCCGGGATGCGGGACACATGCCACGTTACCTGATCGGGATCGACCTCGATGAAAAACAGCCGGGGGCGCGGCTGCAATGTCCGCGTCCCCGGCTGCCTGATGTTGTTGGAGTGATAGATTGAGGCGGCTGTCCAAATTGGACGCCGATAACTTGCTGTTTGAGGTCTAGTTATTGCTGGCGTTGCGCCCGTAGT
>JANXSH010000161.1 GCA_025356615.1 Planctomycetia bacterium
GCCATGCTCGTTAGAGTAGAGTGTACAGGCAGTGTACGGATATTCAATGTCAGTGTTCAGTTGGCGAGCGGGGCGTGTCAACGCCCTGGTGAACGTCGTCAACGCCCTGGTGAACGTCGTCATCATCCAGGGCCTTTACAGACCCCGCTCGCCAATTGAGAACTGACAACTCCGAAAGAAACAATTGCCCTTGTCAGCCCGAAAGGTTCTGGTTATGGTCCCGCCCTCAACAAGTACATCTCGATACCGACCGCCGGAGGAAGGTCTCGAACTCTGGGTTCGGGGGATCCTCGTGGGAGTCGTGATCGGGCTTGTGGGGGTCTTCGCGATCGCCATAAAGCTCGACCCGTACCAGGACGATGGCTCGCCCCTCGTCATGGCCACGCATCAGCAACTCGGGCTGCCTCCGTGTACCTTTTTGGAGGTCACGGGCGTCCCGTGTCCGGCGTGCGGCATGACGACGAGCTTCGCCTTGCTGGTTCGGGGTGACGTAATGAACTCGCTCCGGGCCAACTGGGTGGGGACTCTGTTGGCGGGCTTCTGTCTCGTGGTCATCCCCTGGGGGATCTACGCCGTCGTCCGGGGGCGCTCGCTGTTCGTGCGATCGCTCGAGAAGGCGTTGATCGGGGTGGTCGTCACGGTACTGGTACTGGCGATGCTGCGATGGGGAATCGTCGTCGCTCTGATGCGGTTCTACGGGCCGGGCGCATAGCCCGAGCGGAATTATCATGGAGGACGCGATGCTCTCTCGGCGAAACCTGCTGGCGTTGGTAACGGGCGTGGTCGGCGGCCTCGCCGTGTCCGGCTGTGGGGACGCGGGCACGATGGCCTACTTCCTCACGCCCGAGCAGCGCATCGAACCGAAGATCAAACACCTGGCCATCGAGAAGGACGACAAGAAGCCCGCCCCGCGCGTCGTCATCCTGACCTGGAGGGCGGAACTCGAGACCCGGCCCGAGTTCATCAACGCCGACCGGCAACTCGCCGAGAACCTCGGGCGAGAACTCAAGGATCTCGCCAAAGGGTCCGACGAGAAGCTCGAGGTCATTTCGGGCCGGAAGGTCGAGGAGTTCAAGAACAATCACCCGAATTGGCGTCAGATGGAGTTGCCCGAGATGGGCCGAAAGTTCGACGCCGACCACCTGATCTACCTCGAAATCAACCAGATGAGTCTCTACGAGCCGGGTAGTTTCAACCAGTTGCTTCGGGGCCGGGCCAACGTCAGTCTCACCCTGGTGGACGTGAAGGAGCCTGACGAGGTGCCTCGCCGCGCGACTCTGAACTGCATCCACCCCGGCGACGCCCCCGGCCCGGTGCCGGTGGACACGGAGATGCAGCCGCACCAGTTCTGCGAGAAGTTCTTGAACTACGTCGCGCGCCAGATGTCGCACTACTTCTCGAAGTACCCACGCGAAGAGCGCTACCGGATGGAGTGAGCCGCGATGTCCGAGCCGATCACGATTCGCTGCCGGGAGAACGGCCCGCTCGTCGTCCACGGGCCGTTCCGCCTGATCGACCACACCGGCAAAGAGATCGCCCTCCCGACCGACAAGCCGCTCGTGGCGCTGTGCCGCTGCGGGCAGTCGGCGAACAAGCCGTTCTGCGACGGGTCGCATAAGGGATGCGGGTTCGTGGGGGAGTGAAGTGGGGCAGACGACGAAGGCCACCGATCGCAATCGGTGGGCTCGGGTGCGATCCAGGGGCGAGGCGAATTCGTACCCTGATTCCATAGCGATATGGCTCGCCCCCGTTGCCTCCTTCAGAGACTACTCCCCATGCTCTTCATGCCCTTTCAGATCCTCGGGGTCTGGCTACGCGGACTCCTCACCCTCGCGATGATCGGCGTCGGCGCGTACCTGCTGGTGTACTGGTACGACCATCGCGAGACCGTGATCGTGGACCCGCCGTCCCCGACCGAGTCCGACCCCTGGGGGCACACGATACCAGAGTCCGAGCCTGCGGAGGTGACGCGATCGCGCGTCGTCATCTGGGAGTTCGGCTGGAACCGCGAGACGATCTGCCTCGTCGGCGGGCTGTTCCTCCTCGGCTGGTCGTTCGGCGGCGGGTGGGTGCTTCCCCGCCTCCTGCCGAAGGCGAGGACGGACGACCCGAAGACGCCGCGCGACGGCGCGGTCCAGACGATCCGCCGCCCCGACGGCACGGAACTCCACGTCGAGACCTACGGCCCCGCAGACGCCACGACGATCGTCATGACGCACGGCTGGGGGCTGGACGCCGACGAGTGGACCTACGCCCGGAAGCGCCTGGCCGCCCGCTACCGGCTCATCGTCTGGGACCTGCCGGGCCTGGGCAAGTCGAAAGGGCCGGACAACAAGGACTGGAGTCTGGAGAAGATGGCCGGCGACCTCGACGCCGTCGTCGCATTGGCCGGCGACCGGCCCGTCATCCTGCTCGGCCACAGCATCGGCGGGATGATTACGCTGACCTACTGCCGCCTCTTCCCCGCCTCGCTCGGCCCGCGCGTCCGGGGCATCGTGCTGGCACACTCCACCTACACCAACCCCGTCAAGACGACGTCGATGCCGGGCCTCTACTCCGCCCTCCAGAAGCCGCTCCTCGAGCCGCTGTGCCACCTCATGGTCTGGCTCTCCCCGCTGGTCTGGCTGATGGACGTGCTGAGTTACGCCAACGGCTCGGCCCACTCTTCGACCGAGAAGGCCTCGTTCTCGGGCCGCGAGAGCCGGGGCCAACTCGACTTCATGGCACGGTATTACCTCATGATCTGGCCCGCCGTCGCCGCCCGAGGCATGTTGGGCATGTTCCGCTACGACGCCACCGCCACTCTCCCCAAGATCCCGGTCCCCGCCCTGGTCGTCACGGGCGACCGGGACGAGACGTGTACGCCGGAGGCCAGCGCCTTCATGGCCCGGACCATCCCCGACGCGAAACTCGTGACGCTGAAGGACGCCCGACACTGCGGCCTGTTCGAGCACCACGAGGCGTTCCACGCGGCGGTCGAGGAGTTCGTCGCCGGGTGCGAGAAGGCGTCGGGAAGGTAGCGGGCGGATTGCCGTTACTCCCGACTGGAGGCCATTTGGGGACGGTTCGCCGAAAAGGGGGCGATCTCGTCGATACAACCGACGCCGCCCGCACGGCGTCGGTTCGCGTGTCCAGCGGAGGTCACTGGACGATGGCCTTGTCGCGCAGGACGACGCCCTCGGGGGTGATCTCGAGGAAGCTGGGCGGCTCGGTGCCGGTGTGGCCGGTCGCCCGGCGGGTCAGCGACGGCATCAGCGACTCCGGGAACGGCACGCCGACGAGGTCGCAGCCCGGCTTGCGGTCGAACAGGCACCAGACGTTGCCGTCGGCCCCCTGCCCGTTGCCCCACTCGCCGCGTACCTGGACGATGCCCAGGGAGGTGCCCGTCTCGAGATCGACGAGGTTGCCGACCAGTTTACTCCACTCCCCGTTCACCTGGCTGTCTACGTGGTCCGTCAGGAGGGCGTGTTTCTTCCCCCACCAGATCACGTTCACCGTCATGGTGTGGCGGAAGGTGTTGGCGGGCTTGCCGGAGTTCAAGTCCCAGTGGGCGAACGTGCTGCCCCCTGTACGGATCGAGGCGGCGTAATGGCTGAGGATGTGCGAGCCGTCGGGGTGCATCCACATGTGAGTGGGCGGCTCGGGCTTCTCCCCCCGAAACGCGAGCTTGCCGGACTTGCCGCGGACCTGGCCGGTGTCGGTGTCCAGCAGGTCGAAATGGTCCTCGTTCCACAGCGCGATCGTCTTGCCGTCGGGCAACACCTTGTAGAACCGCGTCGAGGCGAATTGGGAAACGTCCTTGCGGGGGAGGTGGGGCAGCAGACGGCCCCTGGGGGTGGTCTTCCCCTTGCGGATGAACACGGCCATCTCGCCGCCCTCGAACAGGGCGAGGAAGCGAGTCCGCGCCAGCAGATCGACCCGGACCATCGGGTGTGTCTCCATGCCGCCCCCGAAGTCGCGGGGCGACTCGGCGACCGGCGAGAAGTCCTTGAGGTAGACGTCCCCCCGCTTCAGGTCGAGCATCTGGTAGGGCTGCCGCCGGCCGAGGGCCTCGATGCCGCCGAGGGCCTGGATCGCCGCCAGCGTCCCTTCGGGGTTGATCATTTGGACGGTGTTGTGCTTCGTCGCGGTCGTCTGGACGACTTGCCTGGTGGCGAGGTCGTACACGTCGATGCGGGTGCGGCCCGGCTCGCGGATGTCGGCGTAGACGCGACCGGGGGCACCGGCGGGGAAGAAGAGGCGTTCCACCTGATCCGCCGCGACCGGGAGGGGCACGACGACGGGCGTTTCCTTGGCGGTCTCGCCCCCCGACAGGACGCCGCCCAGCAGACCGCCGCCACCGCCTCCCGCCGGCTTCTTCACCAGCGCGAAGATCCCGCCGACGGCCAGCAGGATCAAGAGCAGGCCGCCCCCGCCGACCAGGAAGGGCCAGAGGGGCCGACGTTTTGGGGGGCGCGGCCGATGGTCCGAATCCTCTCGGGCGCGCCTCCGGCGTGCCGGGCGCTCCCCCGACGCATCATCGTCGTCGCGGTCGCCCCTCCGGCGTTCCGGGGCGGCCTTCGAAGGGCGGTCGGCCGCCGGACTCTTGCGGGCCGCGCGAAGCCGCTCCTCATCCTCGCCCGTCTCGGCCACGAAAGCCGCCTCGCATGCGGGGCAGCGGATTTTCTTACCGGCGAGCTCGTCGCGGATGCGGGACTTCTTCCCGCAATCCGGGCAGGTGCAGAGGATGGTCATGGTCGTTCTCGCGTCGAAGGGCAGTGAGGCTACCTTTAGCGAACGGAATTCAACTTGACTAGGTCGTGTGGACAATTACCATCGTAACCACAATCCTCACAAGAACTTACGGACGATTCTCGCGGGCGAATGTATTCTGCGCAAATCGCTTCGTTATAAGGACTTGCGCGGTAATTGTCCACACGACCTAGCGAATTTCGCGCCGGTGGCGGGCGTCAGCGTCGTTTCAACGCCGATTTCCACGGGGCAAAATTCGCCCTGGGGTCGAGCGAGCGGAATTCGTCATTTCCCAGGGAATGTCGAGGCTGACGGCTTCCATCTCAGAAGGAATTCCCCCCCTGGATTCGGGAACCACGGTCTTACATCTCAAAGGCTTTCTGACCATCCTTGCGGTACACTTCCTCATTCCTGTCTGGAATCGGGCCGTTTCTCGCCCTCCCTTTGGCAAGACTCCGACAAGGAGCCTCTGGAACGAGCTACTCATCCAGTGTCTTGATTCATGGCATTATAAGAAACGCAAGCTCGTTGATTCCATCTGTATTTGTCTGTAGCTAAAGGCTTGACATTCCGCCCCCACGCCCGACAATCACCTGTGATCCCTACGCCGTGGAGGCTTTCATGCGACTCTCCCTGCTCGTCCTCGCCTTGCTCGCCTTCTCCTTACACTCGGCCGACGCCCCTGACCCCGGCGTCCTACCGGTAGGCGAGGACGGTAAGCCGCTCAACCTCGACTTCGAGACCGGCACTCTGAAGGACTGGACCGCGACCGGCGACGCCTTCGAGGGCCAACCGATCAAGGGGGACACCGTCACCCCCCGGCGCGGCGACTCCAAGAGCCGACACCAGGGCACCTACTGGATCGGCACCTACGAGCGCAAGGGCGACAAGCCCCAAGGGACGCTCACCTCCAAGGCGTTCACCGTCACGCACCCCTACGCCTCGTTCCTCGTCGCCGGGGGAACGACCCCGGCGACGAGCGTCGAACTCGTCCTCGCGGAAGGGGATAAGGTCTTCCACCGCGTCTCCGGCGTCGAGGAAGAGGACATGCGCCGCGAGGTCGTCGATCTGCGGAAGCTGAAGGGCAAGAAAGTCTATATTCGCATCGTGGACAAGCACTCCGGCCACTGGGGGCACGTCAACTTCGACGATTTCCGCTTCCACACGGCCAAGCCTGTCTTCGCGGCACGCCCGCAGGCCCTGTTGCCGGACAACTACAAGTACGCGGGGTTGACTCCGAAGAGGTCTGCCGAGGTGATGACGGTCCCCGAGGGCTTCTCGGTGAAGCTGTTCGCCGGCGAACCCGATGTCCGCCAACCGATCGCGTTCTGCCTCGATGATCGTGGCCGACTGTGGGTCGCGGAAGCCTACAGCTACCCGATTCGCCGACCCGAGAAGGAGGCGAAGGACCGCATCCTCATCTTCGAGGACACCAAGGGCACCGGCACGTTCGACAAGCGCACCGTCTTCATGGACAACCTGAATCTAGTCTCCGGCATCGAGGTCGGCCACGGCGGCGTGTGGATCGGGGCAGCCCCGCACTTCCTCTTCGTCCCCGTGAAACCCGGCGAGGACAAGCCGGCAGGGAAGCCGGTAATCCTCCTCGACGGCTGGGGCTATCAGGACACGCATGAGACGCTCAACACCTTCTCCTGGGGGCCGGACGGCTGGCTCTACGGCTGTCACGGCGTCTTCACCCACTCGCGCGTCGGCAAGCCAGGCTGTGCCGCCGACAAGCGCGTCGGCCTCAACGCGGGCGTGTGGCGCTACCACCCCAAGCGCCACGAGTTCGAGGTCTTCGCCCACGGCACGAGCAACCCCTGGGGGCTGGACTTCAATGACCGGGGCCAGGCGTTCATCACCGCGTGCGTCATCCCGCACAACTGGCACATCATCCAGAACGCGCGCTACCAGCGCCAGGGCGGGCAGCACTTCAACCCGCACACCTACGGCGACATCGAGACCATCGCCGTCCACCGCCACTACCTCGGGGCGAACCCGCACGGCGGCAACGAGCGCTCCGGCTCCGCCGGCGGCGGGCACGCCCACTGCGGCGCGATGATCTACCTCGGCGGCACCTGGCCCGCCAAGTACCGCGACCAGATATTCATGGGCAACATCCACGGTCGGCGACTCAACGTCGATGCCCTGACCCGCAAAGGCTCGGGCTACTCCGCCGACCGCTCGCCGGACTTCCTGCTCGCGAACGACGCCTGGGCGCGCTTCATCAACATGCAGTACGGCCCCGATGGCAACGTTTACCTGATCGACTGGCACGACAAGCAGGCGTGCCATCACGGCGACCCGAAGATTTGGGATCGCGAGACGGGACGCATCTACAAAGTATCCCACAAGGACGCCAAACCCGTAAGGATCGACCTGGGGAAGAAGACGAACCAGGAGTTGATCGCCCTACAGACGCATCCGAATGACTGGTACGTCCGACATGCGCGCCGATTGCTTACGGAGCGCGGCGTCGATGTGAGCGACGGTGCAGATCTATTGAAGCTCGCGCGGACGCACGAAGACCCGACCCGCCGGCTGCGGGGAATCTGGGCACTCCACTGCGTCGTCGGAAATTCGACCGTGGACTACGCGAAGAAGTTCTTTTTCCGCGACAAGGACGAGTATGTCCGCGCCTGGACGGTCCAACTGATGATGGAGAGCAAAAAGCCCGCCGACGGCCTGCT
>JANXSH010000222.1 GCA_025356615.1 Planctomycetia bacterium
GCCAAACGTTGAAGGAGATCCTTGGGCCTCTGAGTTTCGTTCCCACTGTTTTGATAAAACGACTCCGCCGCGTGAGTCTGATATTCGTTCCGAATGTCTGCCAGAGGAACCCCGATCACGCCACTCAAGGCGTCCTGTGCCCCCAAGGTCCAGGATTCGATCGATTCCACGGCCAGACCGCAAACCACTCGATGCGTCTTGTTGATGGCGTTCAGGCCACGGGTACGCCCTTCCCGCAACTCTTCGAGTCGCTCGGGATGCCGGTCGCTGTCCCCGACACAAAGGGTCCCCTCACAGCCAAACCGGCTCGAGCTTACGAGGATTGCTGCTGCCACTTTTGCCGCGAGGTCACTCCGTCGCCTGAGGGTGAAACGCGACAGGTCGCGCCAACTCAGTGCTACGGCTTCATCGATCGATGGGCAAACCCGTCGTGCTAGACCTGTGACGACTCCACCCGCCTGCCAAGGCTGAGGTCCGCCCGCGTCCCGTCCTACGTCGTGACGCCCGTCCCCTACGAAAAGCACCTTCATGCCTTTGATACCTCTGCCAACTTTTCCTCGCCGAGGAGATACCACAACTCCCCGGTAGCGAACTCTTGCTCGAGCCGATCGATGTTCTCGACCTTGTCCATCGGGACGACGCGCGTGCCGCCGTCTTCATGTCGAATGAAGATGCGGACTTCCTTCGGCTTCGCAAGGTTGAGCAGGATCGGACTGTAGGTCGTAATGATTACTTGTCGCGGTCGGTCCCCAAGCTCACCGGTGGTCATCCGTCGAATGAGGTCGATGACGACTTTCAATCGGGCGAAGTAAAGGCCATTTTCCGGCTCTTCGATGAGAATGGTGTCTGCGGTGTTGCCGTAGGCCAATGCCAGGAATGCCAGTAGCAAGAGCGACCCGTCCGACCCTAGGTTGGCGGGTATCGTGATTGGCTTCTTGCCCGCCCGAGCCAAAGACAACTCGAGGATCTTGCCCAGATGCTGCTGTGCAGTGGGAGGAAGTGAGAACCCGCGAAGGGTGGGGATCTCACGCTTGAACACATTTTGAAGCTCGGTGATCGAGGATAAGTCGCCGTTGTTCTGAATGGAGTCGAGAACGTTAGCCAGGTTCTCGCCCGCTGAAGCGAGGACGGGATGACGAGAGAGCGCGGCTGGTTTCCGGAGCTCCCCCGGATCGAGTCGATATTTTGACACAGAACCGAACTTCTCTACAAAGCTCGAAAAACCAGGCAGTTGCTTGACCGACATAAGCCCTGTCTGTCCATATTGCCAGGGGTAGCCCTGCTGCTGTTGCTTGCCATTGATGGTTGCAAACAAGGTTGGGATCCCCTGTGGCCCTAATCTCATTTCAAGGGCCGATCGCGGATCTCCGACGACCTCCAACGACTCGTGATGGACCGTAGCATGGAATTGCGGTGAAAATGGTTGTTGGATCGAAGGGAGAGGGGCACCGATTGCAAGCTGGTAATCGAACGTGTCAGAGCCTTGGTGGCCGCGTAGGTTCCACGAGATCGTTTTGGTCGTGTCCTTGTAGGAGACAAGGTTCTCGAATCCCTCGAACTCGGCCAGTGCCTGTTGGATCGGCGAAGAGCTGGTCTTGCTGACGGTGTGCAGGGCGTCCAGTAGACTCGTCTTTCCGCTGTCGTTTGGTCCGACGAGGATCGTCAGCGGCTCGAAGTCCACCGATACATCGATAAGGCTTTTGAAGTTTTGTACCCGCAAGTGATCGATCACTTCGATACCCTCCTACAGAGGTTTGTGGCTTGCTATCCTCCTATCACGCATTCACTCGACTGACCACCCGTCGAGAATCACCCGTCCTCTCGTTCCCCGTCGATCCGCCCCACTTTCCCCCTGGCCGACCCTCCCCTCGCGCGATAAGTTGCGCTCTTCCCCAACCTCTCACAGGGAGAATCGTATGCGTCTCAGTCTTCTGCTGCTCGTCGTCTCGACCGCCGTCGCCTCCGCCGGGGATGCGGTCATCATCCCCAAGGGGGCGAAGCTCGAACTGCTCTTCACGCGCTCCGCGCCCATCAAGGGCGGCCTGACCGAGGGGCCGGCCGTCGCCCCCGACGGGAGCATCTACTTCAGCGACATCCCCTTCGGCAGTGACAAGGGGATGATCCTGCGTTTCGACCCGAAGACCAAGCAGACGACCGTCTTCACCGACGACAGCTACAAGTCCAACGGCCTGAAGTTCGACGCCAAGGGCAACCTGATCGCCTGCGAAGGGTCCGACGAGGGCGGCCGGGCCGTCGTCTCCTGGGACGTGAAGACGAAGAAGCGGACCGTCCTCGCGGACAAGTACAAGGGCAAGCGGTTCAACGCGCCGAACGACATGACGATCGACACCAAGGGCCGGATCTACTTCAGCGACCCGCGCTACCTCGGCACCGAGAAGCGCGAGCTGAAGCACCGCGCGGTCTACCGCCTCGACCCGGCGACGAAGGAGGTCGTCGAGATCACCCACGATTGCGAGAAGCCCAACGGCGTCTCCCTCAGCCCCGACGGCAAGACGCTCTACGTCGCCGACCACAACAACGGCACCGACCGGATCGACCCCAGCCGGCCCACCCCGAAGCCCGGCGCGATGAAGATCTACGCCTTCTCCCTCGACGAGGACGGCCTGGTCAAGGGCAAGCGCAAGACACTCGTCGATTTCGGCGCTGGCCCCGGCTGTGACGGCATGTGCGTCGATGTCAAGGGCCACGTCTACCTGGCCGTCCGCGACCTGAACCGGCCTGGCATCAAGGTCATCGACCCCGAGGGCAAGGAAGTCGCCTTCCTCGCCACGAGCCCGTCCCAGGTCGGGGCGAAAAGCCCGGTCGGCATCCCGAGCAACGTCGCCTTCGGCCGGGGCACGGAGAGCAAGACGCTGTATGTGACGATCGATGTGAGCCTGTACCGCATCCCGCTGGGCGTCGAGGGGTATCGCCCGGAGAAGTGATGCGAGGCACACAATGAGAACAAGAGGATCGAAGGGATCCTCTTGTTCTCATTGTGTCACGCTATTTTTCGGCTCACCGCGTCGAGGCGGTGCGAGTCTCGGCGCTGGTCAGGGTGATCGAGACGGTCGTCTTCTTCCCGGCGCGGAGGACCGTCGCCTCGACGATGTCGCCGGCCTTGTGGCCCCAGAGCGAGCGCTCGAGGTCGAAGCGGTTCGTCAGCGACCGCGTGCCGACGGTCAGGATCACGTCGCCTTCCTTCATTTCGCCGGCGGCGGTCTTGACGATGACCTGTTGCCGGTCGCCCTCCTCGCCGACGACCTTCTCGGAGCAGTCCAGGCCGTGCGAGACCTTGGAGACCTTGACGGCGCTCAGGTGTTTGCTGAGGACGGCCTTGACGGTGTCGGCGTTGATGGCGAAGCTGATGCCCTGTGCCCCCTCGCGGAGGGCGACGTTGACGCCGATCAGTTCGCCGTTGATGTTGAGCAGCGGGCCGCCCGAGTTGCCGGGGTTGATGCTGGCGCTGTGCTGGATGAGGCCGGTGAGTTTGGCCCCGCTGGGCATGTCGATGTCCCGGCCCAGGGCGCTGATGATGCCCGTCGAGACCGTCCCGGCGTAGCCGTGCGGGTTGCCGATGGCGATGACCGTCTCGCCCTGCATCAGGTCGGCGGCGGGGGCGAGTTTCAGGGCCGTCAGCTTCTTCTTGGTGTCGAGCTTCAGGATGGCGAGGTCGAACTTCGCCAGTTCCTTGTGGATGGTGGCTTCGACTTCCGACTTGTCGCCGAGCGTCACCACGATGCGGGAGGCGTCGACGATGACGTGGTGATTCGTGACGACGTAGCCGCGTTCATCGACGACGAAGCCGGCCCCGGCGATCGTCTTCTTGCCGCCATAGGCGCTGTCCTTCGTGACCTTCAGCGTGATGACGCCCATGCGGGTCTTGGCGACCGCCTCGGTGATGGCGTTGCCCCGACGATACTGGGCGTGAGCCTCCACGGAGGCGAACAGCAAGACGGCGACGACGAGACCGACTCGGAACGGGAGCTTGACCATGTTGTTCAGACCCTTTCGGCAACCCAGCCGCCTCACTTCGTCGGTCGGAGCCGTTCGGCTCGCCGGACATCGAGAGGCCCGTAGGCTTTCCGTCCCCGCCTCGCGGCGGGTTTGGCATTTCTCGTGGGGAGATCCCACACTGAGGAGTCCTTTCTCCTCGCCACAACCATAGTGCGGGAAATCCGGGTTTGCGCGATTATTTCATCGATTCCGGATTTTATTCCTCGGGCGACTTATGCGGAGACAGAAAGGTTGCGATGGGGCGAGAAGGGATGCACGACTACGACAAGAGACCGCTCACTTCGTGCGCGGCTCCTTCGACTATTGCGTCACTCCCGTCCGAGCGAGGTAGATTCGCCCATCTTCGACCGTGATTCGCACGGCGGGTACTGTCAAAACACGACCTGTAGCGCTTTCAAACCGCGCAAGTTGAAGTTGTTCCGATACTCCGGCGTCTCGGATCCCAGTCGCAATTCGGGAAAGCGGCGGAGGACGGTGCGAATGGCCACCTGCGCTTCCAGGCGTGCCAATGGCGCTCCCACGCAGAAATGCGGCCCGGCCCCGAAGGCCAGGTGTTTGTTATCGGCCCGCCCTACTTCGAAGCGGTCGGGATCGGGGAACATCGACGGGTCGCGATTGGCGGCACCCAGCACCAGGTAAACCCACTGCCCCTGGCCGATCTTAGTGCCGTGAATTTCGAGGTCCACCTTGGCCAGACGGGTCGTCAACTGGACGGGACCATCGTAGCGCAACATCTCTTCTACCGCAGAGGGGACCAGAGTCTCGTCGGCCCAGAGCTGGCGGTGCTGGTCGGGGTGGCGCAACAGGGCCAGCAAGCCGTTGCCGATCAAGTTCGTGGTCGTCTCGTTGCCGGCGATGAGCAACAGCACCGCCATGCTGTACAACTCGTCCTCCGAGAGCCGACTACCTCCTTCCTCCGCCCGGATCAAAGCGCTGAGCAGATCATCGGCGGGTTGTTGGCGGCGCTGCGCGACGACGGCCCGGAAGTAATCGATCAGTTCGGTGCGGGCGACCATCACTCGGCCGAGAACCTCCGGCGACAGAGAGGCAGCGTCACCGCTGAGGATCACGGATATCTCGTCGGACCAGTGCTTGAAGCGGTCGCGGTCGGCCGCAGGTATGCCGAGCATCTCAGCGATGACCGTTACCGGGAGCGGGTACGCCAGATCCTGGATGATGTCCATGTGACCCCGAGGCTGCACGGCGTCCAGCAAGTCGTCTACCATGCGTTGGATACGCCCCGCGAGGACATCGACGGCGCGCGGCGTAAACGCTTTGTTCACCAACCCGCGCAGCCGCGTGTGGTCGGGCGGATCCCGGTGGATCATGGACTTGACCCGGTCATCCACGAGCAGGTCGAGGCCCTTGGCGGCCAAGCGACTGCGGAGGCGATCGAAACGGTCGGAGGATAGCTGCGGGTTGCGCAGGCCCGCCGAGACCGCTTCGTAGGTGGTCACTACCCAGGCATCGAGCGTCGGCACCCAGTACACGGGGTGATCGGTCCGCAGTCGGTGGTAGACCGGGTAGGGATTCGCCAACATCTCCGGGCCGAAGAGTTTCGACCCGCCGCTGGGTTCGGTCGCCATGAGGAACGCTCCCGTCGTGTAGTTCCGGTGGAGAGTAACGAATCGTCGGCCCTTTGCCTCACCCTCTCGGTTCGAGATCGAGAGTCAGAGTATGGATTTCCCCAGGAGGGAACAGAAAGGAGAACCGACGCCCGGCCCTTGTCGGACACGGCAGACGGACTAGACTGAAAAATGGTGACCAATCAGAGCCCCAATCCTTTCACGCTTCCCCCAACACCAACGAGGCCGCCCGAGTCATGACCGACCGCCCCAACGACTCCCCGCCCCGTCGCGGTAGGCGTTTCCTCTTCGCCCTCCTGGTGGTCGTCCCGCTCATGGGACTGGCCTTCGGGGCGGGTTGCTTGTACCGCCCTGAAGTCCTCGGCCTACTGCGACCGAAGGTCTTTACCGCCACGGCCCAGCTCCATGTCGCCCGTCATGCGCCCACGATCCTCGACATGCCCCCCTTCCGAGTCAAGGAGAGCGACAGCGAATTCGCGATCTTCCAACAAACCCAGGTGGCCCTCATCAAGTCCCGAATCCTCCTCTCCGCTGTGCTTCGCGATCTGAAGCTCCAGGGACTGGCCCTGTTGCGCGACCAGTCGGACGCTCTCAGTTGGTTGGAGAACGAGATCAAGGTCGATTTTCACGCCGGGCTTGAGATCCTGAGCATCTCCTTGTCGGGCCAAGATCCTGAGCAATTGACGCTTCTGGTCGATGCGATCGCGCAAGCCTATTTCAACGAATGCGTTGATAAGGCGGCCCTACGCCACCGGCAAACCATCGAGTTGCTGCGAGAAATGGCGGGCCGGTACGATACAAAGGTGAAGAGCATCCGATTGTCCATGCGCAAGCTGCGCGAACAGGTCGGCACGGGTAATCCCCCTTCGATAATCCTGCATCAGAAAATGGCCACGGAGGAAGCGGCTCACGTCCAGAACGAGTTGCTCACTGTCCGGTCCGAACTGAGGCAAAAGCAGGTGGAGATCGATTCGGAGTCGATCGAGAAAGCACCCGCCACGCCTCGCGAACTGCCAGGGAAAGCGATCGACGAGGATGCGGCGATCCAGCGGGGCATCGAAGAGGTCGCCCGGCTCGAGGCCGACCTCGCCGACCGAAAGTCACTCACGAAAGACGCGGAAAAAGACCCCTCGTACCAAAAGGTCCAGGTCGCGCTGAATGCGGCCAAGCGGTCCCAGACGGCCCGGCGTGAAGTGATGGGCAAGCGGATGCGCGAGAAGGCCGACGCGGATCGGCAGGCGCTTATCCAGGGAACCCGCGAACGCGCCGTGTATCTGAAAAAACTCGAGAGAGTGTTGACGAGGGATCTAGAGAGGCTCTCGAGAGAATCGAAGCTACTCACCGTACAAGTTCTCGATCTCGAGGACTTCCAGGATGAAATAAAACGAGCCCAAGAAATGAGCGAAATCCTAAACAAGCGGGTCGAACTCCTAGCGGTGGAAGAAGAAGCCCCGCCGCGGATTCGCAAGATGGACGAATCGGCCACCGTCACCGGCCCCCACTGAAGACGACTCGGGAGGACGGCGATCAGTCACCCTCTCCCGTCCCACACGATGGCCGCCGATCCCACTAATCAACCCTCGCACGGAGATCCAACCATGTTCGCTCGGTCCCTGGGCGCTCTCGCCCTGATCCTCACCCTGTCCGCGACAGGGGCTTCCGGAGCGTGGCCGTGATCCGCTACTTGCAGGCGGCTCGGAAGCCTTTCCTGATGCCGGTGATCCTGCGGGGCCGTGGCGAGGATCACCCCGAGGGACCCGGAGGCACGCGGATCTTCGCCTCGCGCAAGAAGGGTGGCTGGGACGAATACACGCTGACATCCGCCGACGGCACGACGGCGCGGGTGTCGATCTGCGTGCATTGCAAAACTACGACGGTCAATGGGGGCGGCACGGCAGGCAGACGCTGGTGTACGCCTACTGGAAGATGAGGCCGACGAACACGAGGTGGGTGAGCGAGACCTGCCGGAAGCGTTTCGCGATCGAGACGAGCCACCGGCAGATGCACCAGGGCAGGGCGCGGACGTGTACGAGGAACCCACTGGTGAGGCTGTTGCTGGTAGGCATAGCACTGGTGCTGCGCAACGTGCGGGTGTGGCTGCACTACGCGGTCCTCTCGGCCCCCCGACGAGGGGGCCGGAGACTCGAGCTGGACAGGCTGACGCTGGAAACGATGCGGCTGTGGCTACTACACCAGGCCGAGGAGGTCCTGGGAGTGGATGACACCGTCGAGGCGGAACGCCCTATGTTTCAAGACCTTACGGCTTGCATTCGACAGGCCACGAGTTTGCTTCTACTGAGACTTCGCGATTCGCCGCGCACGCCGACCCCGAGGCAGTGCTTCGGCGTCTTCTCCCTGATGGTGAGCCGTTGCGTTTCCGCGAGTGGTTGGACACACGAGCGTTGCCTCTTCCCGGAGGGGCCGACCGCACTGCCGATCACGTCGCGGCGCTGTAGGTGTTGCTTCCGCCGTCCTTCGACGGTTGTCAGCAATAGCCCATCCCCGAGACAGCCTCCCATGTGGTCCTTCACTTGCCCCTCCCCTGAACATCTCCAGCGCCTCATCGCCTCGCAGGCATCGCTCGATCTGACGTACCCCCAAGTCGGCGTCACCGCATCGGGCACGCTACCCGGCTACAAAGTGGACGAGAACCGCGTCCTGCTCGGCCACGGGCCGGAGGTCTTCGCCGCCGCGTGCGAGGCACTGCGGCAGTGGCGTCAATTCCCCGCGCCGTGGACAACGATCTGGCCGCTGCCCACGCCGATCGCCGTGGGTCAGACGGTGTCGATCACCGCCCGCGCGTTCGGCCTGTGGTGGGCGAACACCTGTCGGATCGTCTACGTCGTCGATGAGCCGGGGCGGTTCGGCTTCGCCTACGGGACACTGCCACAACACGTCGAACGCGGCGAAGAACTATTCCTGATCGAG
Organism: Planctomycetia bacterium; assembly: GCA_025356615.1. Lineage (GTDB taxonomy): Bacteria > Planctomycetota > Planctomycetia > Gemmatales > Gemmataceae > JANXSH01. The sequence goes on from JANXSH010000222.1 coordinate 8,532, forward strand.
AGTCACGAAGACGGCACCGTGTGGTACACCGTTCGGGCCATCTCCCAGGCGCATTACTGGATGGTCCGCCTGGCCTACCCGCTCACTCGTAATCTACAAAGGCGGTTCGCGCGAGACTCCCTCGCGGGGATGAAAGCCGCCGTGGGGGGAAGCCGATGAGCGCCATCACGAAGATGATCCTGCGGCAAGTCGTGAAGCAACTCTGGCCCGTCCTCGTCGGCCTGGCCCTGTGGCTGGTCGCCCTGGTCGTGAAGTGGCCGAGCCTGTTCGAGGTCGGATGGGCACGGCTGATCCTCGCCTTCGCG
>JANXSH010000251.1 GCA_025356615.1 Planctomycetia bacterium
CGCTACCACCGTCAGGGCGGGCAGCACTTCAATAACAACACCTACGACGACATCAAGACCATCGCCGTCCACCGCCACTACCTCGGGGCCAACCCCCACGGCGGCAACGAGAGGAGCGATAGCGCGGGCGGCGGACACGCGCACTGCGGCGCGATGGTCTACCTCGGCGGCACCTGGCCCGCGAAATATCGCGACCAGATGTTCATGGGCAACATCCACGGCCGACGCCTCAACGTCGATGCGCTGTCGCGCAAAGGCTCCGGCTACGCGGCGAACCGCGCCCCGGACTTCCTCCTCGCCAACGACGCCTGGGCGCGCTTCATCAACATGCAGTACGGCCCCGACGGCAACGTCTACCTGATCGACTGGTACGACAAGCAGGCGTGCCACCACGGCGACCCCAAGATTTGGGACCGCGAGACGGGCCGCATCTTCAAGGTGTCCCACAAGGACGCGAAGCCCGTTAGCGTGGACCTCGGCAAGAAGACGAACGCGGAGTTGATCGACCTCCAGTTACACACCAACGACTGGTACGTCCGCCACGCCCGCCGCCTCCTCGCGGAGAGGGACATCACGGCAGAGGATACCGCCGCCCTCGAAAAGATCGCCTTCGACCACAAAGACGCGACGCGACGCCTACGCGGCCTGTGGGCGCTGCACGTCACCGGCGGATTGACTTCGGCCCGCATCGACAAGGCGCTCGCCGACACCGATGAATATGTTCGTGGCTGGGCGATCCAGCTCGCGATCGAGACGGACAAGCCGTCGGCGGAGTTACTCGCCAAGTTTGGCGCGCTCGCGAAAGACGACCCCTCGCCCGTCGTCCGACTCTACCTCGCCAGCGCGCTCCAGCGCCTACCGCTCGCCGACCGCTGGGCGATCCTCGGACCGCTCGTGAGCCACGCCGCCGACGCAACGGATCACAACCTTCCGTTGATGTATTGGTATGCCGCCGAGCCGCTCGCGGAGATCGATGCGGGGCGAGCGCTGCGCCTCGCAGCGTCGGCGAAGGTGCCGAACCTATTGCCGTTCATGATCCGGCGCATCACGGGGCTGGACAAGAAAGACGCCGTCGCTCTGCTCGTCGAGGCACTGGGCAAGGCCGACTCGCCGCGCGCCCAACTCGCCTTCCTCGGCGGGATTCGTGGCGGATTCAAGGGCCGGGATGTCGTCGCCATGCCTGTCGGCTGGCCCGCCGTGGGCAAGAAGCTGATGGCGAGCGTCGATGCCGAGGTGCGGTCGAACGCGGTCGGCCTCGCGGTGTTGTTCGGCGACAAGGAGGCGTTCGGCACCCTCCGAACGCTCGTCGAGGACGCCAAAACGTCTCTCCCCATCCGCCGAGACGCACTCGCGGCGCTGGTGCAGGCCAAGGACTCGGGCCTTCCGCCGGTGTTGCATCGGCTCGTCGGTACGGAGCTACGCCCCGATGCGATTCGGGCGCTGGCGTCTTATGACGATAAGAAGACTCCCGAAATCCTCCTTGGCGTCTACGCCAAGCTCGACTCGGCGGACCGGCGTGCCGTCATCGCGGCGCTCTCCTCGCGGGCCGCCTACGGCAAGGCGCTGCTCGACGCCGTCGCGGCGAAGAAGGTGCCTGCGGGAGACGTGCCGGCGGATGTCGTGCGGCAACTCGGCTTGCTCAACGACAAGGAGTTGACGAAACGCATCGGCGAGGTGTGGGGCATCGTCCGCACGACGCCCGCCGAGCGGCTCGCCCTGATCCGCAAGACCGCCGCCGATCTGCGAAGACCCTCGAAGATCGCGGCGGATGTCCACCTCGGCCGGGCGCTGTTCAACAAGACGTGCGTCCAGTGCCACGTCCTGTTCGGCACCGGCGGGAAGGTCGGGCCGGAGATCACGGGGGCGAACCGCGCGAGCCTCGACTACCTGCTTGAGAACATCCTCGACCCCAGCGCGGTCATCCCGAAGGAATACGCCATGTCGGTGATCTCGATGACGAACGGGCGCATCATCTCCGGGATCGTCAAAGAGGAGACCGCCACGACGCTGACGGTCGTCACGCAGGACGAGACGCTGACGCTCGCGAAGAAGGGCATCGAAGAGCGCCAGACCTCGACCCAATCGATGATGCCGGACGACGCCCTCAAGAACCTCTCGCCGCACGAGGTCCGTTCGCTCATCGCCTACCTGCAATCGCCGTCCCAGGTGAACGTCCTGGCGACGGCGGACAACGCACGCGACCTGTTCAACGGCAAGGATCTGACCGGGTGGGTCGGCGACCCCAAGCTATGGAGCGTCGAGAAGGGCGAGATCGTCGGCAAGACGGCGGGGCTGAAGCGCAACGAGTTTCTACGCGGCCAGATGATCGCGACCGACTTCCGCCTGACTCTCAAGGTGAAACTGACGCCGGACAAGGAGAACAGCGGTGTGCAGTTCCGCAGTCAGGAGCTGCCCGGCGGCGAGGTCAAGGGGCCGCAGGCTGATGTCGGCTTGGGCTGGTGGGGCAAGCTCTACGACGAACACGGCCTGGGCCTGGTGTGGGACAAGCCCGGCGACAAGCACATAAAGCCGGGCGAGTGGAACGACTACCTCATCGAGGCGACCGGCTCGAAAGTGAAGACGTGGATCAACGGCAAACTCTGCGTCGATCTCGACGACGTGAGGCTATCGCGCCGCGGCATCTTCGCCTTCCAACTC
>JANXSH010000285.1 GCA_025356615.1 Planctomycetia bacterium
TCGCCCGGCTCGACGCCGACGCCCAACAAGGCCAGGTGTAGGGCCGTCGTGCAGTTGGACACCGCGCAGGCCGACGCCGCCCCGGTGTACCGCGCGAAGGCCGACTCGAAGGCGGCGACGCGCGGCCCCTGCGTGACCCAGCCGGAGGCCAAAACCTCGGTCACGGCTCGAGCCTCCGCCTCGTCGATGCTGGGAAGAGACAAGGGAATCGGCTTGTTGGCCATAGGATCGACCGCCCCGCGTGGGTAAAATTCTCTCGCCTCACCCGGCCCGCTTGTGGGTCCGGTCCATCCACGGCTCTGGGGCGTGGTGGTTCCAGGTGTTCATTTCCAGCGACGCGAGTACGTCTCGGGTCAAGGGAACGTGGGAGCGGAACCATTCGATGGTCCGGCTCAGCCCCTCCTCGATGGAGATCGAGGGTGCCGAGCCGACCAATCGTGTAAGCCGAGTCGGGTCGCCGAAGAGCCGCAACACGTCGCTGGGCCGGCCTGGCAGGCGGACGATCTCCGATTTTCGCCCGGTCAACTCCCGGATGTGTTGGGCCAGCTCGAAAATGGAAACCTCCTGGCCGCGACAGACGTTGACGACCTCGCCCAGGGCTTCATCACACCCCATCAGGCGGACGAGGTAGTCCACGGTCTCCTCGACGAACGTGAAATCGCGGGTCTGCTCGCCACTGCCGTAGATGCGGAGGGGCTGCCCCGTCAGCGCCCACAGGACGAACCGGGGAATGACCTCCCCCTTTTGACCGGCGAAGTGTTCCCTCGGCCCGTAGTTGTTGTGCGGGCGGGCGGTGACGGTCGGGAGCCAGCCCGAGCGATGGAACACCTGGGCGTAATACTCCCCGGCGAGTTTGGAGGCACCGTAGATCGTTTCGGGCCGGTAGGGATAGTCCTCGGGCATCGGCACGATGTCGGCCGTCCCGTTCACCTCGGAACTGGAGCAGTACAACAAGCGCCGGACGCCGGCGGACGCGGCCGCCTTGAGGACGTTCAGCGTGCCGGTGGTGTTCACCTCGTGGACGAGGGTAGGTTGGACCAGGCTGAGGCGGACGTTCCGGGTCGCCAGGTGGTAGACGTGGCGGACGCCGCGCATCGCCTTGTCGAGCGACGCCTGGTCGCGGATGTCGCCTTCGATCAGGTGTAGGTCGGCGCGCGCGCCCAGGTGGTCCAACTGCGCCGGGCTACCGGAGGTGTAGTCGTCGAAGACGACGACCTCGTTGCCGAGTCGGAGGAGACGATCGACCAGGTGGCTCCCGATGAAGCCCGCCCCGCCCGTCACCAGGATCCGCCCATTCCGAACGTCCATGCACGCACCTCGAAATCGACCGGGGACCGGATTCGCCATCGATCAGGCGGCCACTCGCTTGGTGGCTAGCTCCTCGAACGCGCGGAGCGAATCGATGACGTAGTTCTGCTGGCCGGGTTGCAGGCCGGGGAACATCGGGAGACTGAGAACCTCGGCACAGGACTTCTCGGCGTGGGGATAGGTTCCCGCCGAGAGGTCGAGTCGGGTGTAACAAGGCTGACGGTGTAGCGGGACCGGGTAGTGGATGCCCACGCCGATGCCCCGGTCAGACAGGAAGGCCCGCAGCTCCTCGCGCCGCGCGGAGCGGACGACGTAGAGGTGGTAGCACGACTGATTCCAGGGCATCACCTCGATCGGGGTCATGGTTCGCAGGGACGCCAGGGCACCATCGTAGGCCGCCGCGATCCGGCGACGATCCTCGTTCCAGCCGGGGAGTTCGCGCAGCTTGATCGACAGGAAGCCGGCCTGGATGGCGTCGAGCCGACCGTTGTAGCCCTCGATGGAGTGGATGTACTTGTCACTCCGACCGTGGTCGCGGAGGAGGAGAACCTTACGCTGCACCTCCGGGTCGCTGGTCGTGACGGCCCCGCCCTCGCCACAGGCCCCGAGGTTCTTGCCCGGATAGAAGCTGAAGGCGGCGGCGTCTCCGAGCGAACCGGCGGGCCGACCGTGGTAGGTGCTTCCGTGCGCCTGGGCGGCGTCCTCGAGTACGCGCATCCCGAATCGTCGGGCGATCTCGACGATCGGCCCCATCTCGGCACACTGCCCGTAGAGATGAACGGGCAGCACGACGGTAGGGCGAGGCCCGGTCCCGAGCGCGGAAAATCGCTGTCCCAGATGGCGCTCCAGCGCCTCGGGATCCATGAGGCCGGTGCGCGGATCGACATCCACGAACTCGATGGCCGCGCCGGCTTGGCTGATGGACGCCGTGGTGGCGACGAAGGAATTGGGCACGGTCACGACGCTGGTTCCCGGCCCGGCCCCCAACCCCTGGAGGGCGAATCGCAAGGCGTCCGTCCCGCTGTTGACGCCGACGCAATGGGCCGATCCTGTGTAGCGGGCGAACTCCTGCTCGAAGCGCTCGACGAGCGGCCCGCCGATGAACCCGGCCCCGTCGATGGCCTGCGACACGACCGCGAGGAGTTCCTCCTTGAGCGGGGCGTGTTGGCCGATGAGATCGAGGAAGGGGACGCTCATCTTGGAGGATGAGGTGGGAGCCATCGGGAGGATTTCGCGTTCGTCCTCGGGACGGACCTTGCGGAGGACGCGGGCGGGGTTGCCTGCCACGACGGTATAGGGGGGCACGTCCTGGGTGACGACGCTGCCCGCCCCGACGATCGCGCCTTCGCCCACGGTCCTGCCGCACAGAATGGTGGCATTACTGCCGATGGAGGCACGCCGACGGATGACGGTCGATTCGCAGACCCAGTCGCCGCCCTTCTTGACCTCGCCATCGGTCCCGGTCGAACGCGGGAAGCGATCGTTGATGAACATGACGCCGTGGCCGATGAACACCTCGTCTTCGATCCGAACGCCCGAACAGAGGAACGAATGACTCTGGATCTTGACCCGCCGGCCGAGGACGACATCGGACTGGATCTCGACGAAGGGGCCGATCAGGCATTCGTCCCCGATTTCGCAGCCGTAGAGATTACAGAACCCGGCCAGACGGACATCCTTTCCCAGGACGACATCTTCGCGGATCCGTGTGAAGGCCAGGGTCATGGATTCATTCCTCTCACGATCGATCGACGAGTGGACGGAGTATCACGCGGCTTTGGACAGGCGATTCGGCGTCTGGAGCGGGACGCGCTGGCCGTTGCTGTCCAACGATCGCTGGGCCGCCTCGAGAATGCGCAAGACGCGGAGGCCGTCCTCGCCGGGGACCAGGGGGGGGGTACGGTCGCGGACGCACTCGACGAAGTGGGCCGCCTCGACCGCCAGCGCTTCCTGGTTTTCCAGATGCGGGGCGAGCATGTCGCCGCTGCGGTAATTGATGCCGGCCTGACACCGCGCATCGACGCCGGTGGGCGTCTGGATGGTGATGCCCTTGTTGTAGATCTTGAGCTTGTCGCTGCGTTCCATGTCGTCGTAGACGATCATCTTGCGGGAGCCGGCGACGATGGTCTGGCGGATCTTGACCGGGGCGAGCCAGTTGAGGTGGAAGTGGGCGACGAAGTCGTCCTCGAACTCCAGGTGGACGTAGGCCAGATTCTCGACCCCGTTGCTGGTGTGACAAACCCCGTGCGCCTGGACGGAAATCGGGTCGCGTTCGACCAGATGCAGGACGATGGAGATTTCGTGCGGTGCGAGGTCGTAGATGACGTTGTGATCGGGGTGGAAGAGGCCGAGGTTGGTCCGAACCGAGTCGATGTAGAGCAACTCCCCCAGTTCGCCCTGGTCGATCAACTCCTTGATCTTGCGAACCGCTTCGGTGAAGAGGAACGTGTGATCGACGGCCAGGATGCGGCGCTTCTCGGCGGCCAGCTGAACGAGCGCCTCGCCCTCGGCGACGGTCTTCGTCATCGGCTTCTCGACCAGCACGTCTTTCCCGGCCAGGATCGCGAGGCGGGCCAGTTCGTAGTGCGTACCGACCGGCGTGGTGACGATGATGGCGTGGATGGCCGGGTTTTCGAGCAGATCCTGATACCTGCTCGTGACCTGGCAATGGTGGAACGCCCGCGAGGCGACCTCGCAGCGACCCGGACTTTGATCGCAGATCGCCACGAGCCGGCTTCCGGGAACCTGACGGAAATTCCGAGCGACGTTCGGCCCCCAGTATCCGTAGCCGACGAGTCCGATTCCGATCATGCGAAGCACTCTTTCTGTCTGGACCTCGGACGGGGAATCCAATCCGCGAGAAGGATCGACCACGGCAAGAGTTCGTCGGACGGCCTCGGGGGTGTGGAACGAGCGGGAGGATGGCGAGCAATGCCTATCTAAGATGACTTCTATCCTGGGGACCAGTTCGTGGTCAACAGGGATTCTCGCCCGAGGGTGTGACTAGGGAAGTAGGCGAAGCCCAGCGATTGCAATCGCTGGGCTTGGGGCAGCGCCTCACGCATACTCGTAGGCTTCACGCGATCAGGCCGCCTTCGTCGTCGGATGGTTGATCTGCCGACGCACTCGGGTCAGGTCGGCCTGGACCATTTGCTGGATCAGTTGCTCGAAGGAAAGCTCGGGGGTCCAGCCCAGGCGGGTCTTGGCCTTGGTCGGGTCGCCGAGGAGCAAATCGACCTCGGCGGGGCGCATGAACGCGGGATCCTGGACGACGTACTTCTTCCAGTCGAGTCCGACGCTGCGGAAGGCGATGTCGAGGAACTCCTCCACCGTGTGGGTTTCGCCCGTCGCGATGACGTAATCGTCGGGCGTCTCCTGCTGGAGCATCAGCCACATGGCGCGGACGTAGTCTCCGGCGAAGCCCCAGTCGCGCTTCGCGTCGATGTTGCCCAGCCGAAGTTCGCGGGACAGTCCGAGTTTGATCCGGGCGACGCCGTCCGTGATCTTCCGGGTGACGAACTCCTTGCCGCGGCGCTCGCTCTCGTGGTTGAACAGGATGCCGCTGACGCAGAACATGCCGTAGCTTTCGCGGTAGTTGATCGTGATCCAGTGGCCGTAGACCTTCGCCACCCCGTAGGGGCTGCGCGGGTAGAACGGCGTGGTCTCCTTCTGGGGCGTCTCCTGCACCTTGCCGAACATTTCGCTGCTCGACGCCTGGTAGAACCGGATGTGGCCCGGATCGACGTGGCGGATCGCCTCCAGGACGCGGGTGACGCCGACGGCGGTGAACTCCGAGGTCAGCACCGGCTGCTTCCAACTGGTCGGCACGAAGCTTTGCGCCGCGAGATTGTACACCTCGTCGGGGCGGACATCGCTCACGAGGCGGGTCATCGACGACTGGTCGAGGAGGTCGGCCTGGTGAAGGGTAACGTCGTCCACGAGGTGTTGGATACGCTCGAACGTTTCCGTGCTGGACCGGCGGACCATGCCGTGGACCTGGTATCCCTTACTGAGCAGCAGTTCCGCGAGGTAGCTGCCGTCTTGCCCGGTGATACCCGTGATGATCGCCTTTTTCATGAGAGACTCCCAGCGAGCCGTGTGGTCGTTTCACGGCACTAGTGATGGAATGGATTCGTTCGATTCGCGGAACGTATTACGGTCATTCGCACTACGGAACCAAATAGAGGAGACGACATCGACACATCGAGATCAGGCAACGTTAGCGTGCTGGGTCGGATGCGTTCCTTCGGATGACGGAGTCGTTTCTCCCTGATTCTGGAGGTATTTCTGGAGGACCGGCTGGACCTCGCCGACCGCCACGACCCGCCCGGCCTCCAGGTACAAGGCCCTGCTACAAAACTTCTGGACCGCGTCCGTGCTGTGGCTCACGAAGAGGACCGTGTGCCCCTCCCTCGCCACCTTCGTCATCTTCTCGATGCACTTCTTCTGAAACAGGAAGTCGCCGACCGCCAGCACCTCGTCGAGGATCAGGATTTCGGGATCCTGGTGGATCGCCACCGCAAACGCCAGCCGCGAATACATGCCGCTGGAAAAGAACCGCACGGGCATGTCGATGAACTTCTCCACCTCGGCGAAGGCCACGATCTCGTCGAACTTCTTTGCGATGCACGAACGCTTCATCCCGACGATCGCGCCGTTGAGGAACACGTTCTCGCGGCCCGTCAGGTCCGCGTTGAACCCCGTGCCGACCTCCAAGAGGCTGACGATCCTACCGCGGATACTGAGCCAACCGCGCGTCGGCGCGGTGATCCGGGACATGATCTTGAGGAGGGTCGATTTGCCCGCCCCGTTCCTCCCGATCAGCCCGAGGATTTCTCCCCGATGGACCTCGAACGACACGTCTCGTAACGCCCAGAAATCCTGTCGCGTCGGGCCGTTGGTTTGCTGCACTCCGAAGGGGCGGAGCAACGTTCGTCCCCACGACTGGAGCCGATCGGTAAGGACATCGCGCAGCCTGGCCCCTTGCTGGCTATCCTGCAAGGACTTGATGGAGTAACGTTTGCTGACTTCTTCCATCCGAATGGCAATGTCGCCCATCTTCTGTAGCCTCCGAGTCAAATAACGTCCGCGAACTCCCATTCCGTCTTGCGGAAATACCACACGCCACTCACCAGCAGGAACACCATCATGGCCACCGAGATGGCGAAGCCGGGCCAGTAGATGGCGGTGTCCTGACTGAGCAACGCCCAGCGGTAGCCGTCGATGATCCCGGCCATCGGGTTGAGCGAGTAGAGCCATCGCCATTTCTCAGGCACGAGGCTGCTGCTGAAGGCGACGGGGGAGATATAGATACCGATCTGGACGAGGATGCCGACTATATTATTGATGTCGCGGAAGCGGACATTCAGGGCGGCGAACCACAGGCCGAGGCCCGTCGCTGTCATCAGGGTCAGGACCGTCAACGCGGGCAACGCCAGCGTCCGCCAGCCGGGGTTGAAGCCGAACCAGACCATGAGCATCGCGAGGACGACGCAGGAGACGAAGTAATCGACGAGGCTGTGCAGCATGGAGCTGAACGGGATGATTAGTCGAGGGAAGTAGATCTTGGTAATCAGGTTGGAATTCCCTACCACGCTCGCGCTCGCCCCGAGCAACGCCGAGGCGAACAGCTGCCAGCTCAACAAGCCGGTCAGGACCACGAGACTGTAGGGCAGGCCGTTCCCGCTGAGGCCCGCGAGCTTGCCGAAGACGATG
>JANXSH010000302.1 GCA_025356615.1 Planctomycetia bacterium
GGCCGACACCCTGTCCCGCCTTCGAGACGACCAAGTCGTCTCGGCGGGTTAGATGGACGATGGCCATTGCTCGCGCTCGCTCCGCCACGAACCAAGCTTGGGTTGTCTCACTCATGGTCGAACCTCTTGAAAGACCGACGTTTGCTGACTCATGTCTCGGCTCGACCAGAATTGCTCGACTTCGTCGTACAATCGAGGTAGGTTCGTGCAATCGAGCGGATAGGTCGTCGGGATGCTGGAAATGGCTTTTGTCATCCTGTCGAGCATCGGAACGATGTATCCGGTATCCCCCGACTCGTCGATACCGATGAGGTAAGTCGGAGCCGGACAAGCAGCCGCCCGCCGCATGTCCTCTCGCGACATCTCGACCTTCAACCGTTTATCCTTCTTGGTGAAACCTTTTCGAGTTGCCTTTACCTGGACGAAGAAGTACAGGGCGCGATCCCCCGAAGATACCAGTTCGACGAGATAATCGAAGGTTCTGGCCTTCTCTCCCAAGAAGTGGGGCTGGAAGTATGGGAGGGGTCTGCCGCAGAAGTTCATGATCTGCACACAAAATTGGCTCTCTCCTTTACTGCCGATGTAATCCTGCGCGGCCATGCCAGTTCCTACTTTCGAGTCAGGGTCTTGGATGTGTATTCTATCGCGCCAAGCCTATTTCTGAAAGGACCAACTCGCCCGATTGCCCCCTCGAATTGGCGACGCTCGAAAGACTTCGCCCTGTCCGCTCGCCACGCAGAACCGCACAATGAGCGCGACGGAGGTCGTTTGACTTCCCCTATTCCTCTGGAGTGCGCTCGATGGCAAGTATCGCCGACATCATGGCACGGTACGAGTGCGGTCAGGTCCGCTTCAGCGGGGACGCGAACGCCTCCTACGAGCGCCACCTGACCCTCGGCAACGTCATCCCCCACGAGTGGGCGCACCCCCGCCAGAAGTACGAGGCGCTCGCGTTCGCCGTCCGCGACCTGCTCGCGCAGCGCTGGATCAAGACCCGCGACACCTACACGCGCAAGAACCCCAAGCGCGTCTACTACCTGTCGATGGAGTTCCTCATCGGCCGGTCGCTCTCGAACAACATCACGAATCTCATGCTCGACCCGGTGGTCCAGGATCTCCTCCAGCGCGAGAAGATCGACCTGGGCCGACTCAGTGAGATGGAGCCGGACGCGGGCCTCGGCAACGGTGGGCTTGGCCGACTCGCGGCGTGCTTCATCGACTCGCTCGCCACGCTCCAGATTCCCGCGATGGGGTACGGCTTGCGCTACGAGTACGGCATCTTCAACCAGGGCATCGACAACGGCTATCAGGTCGAGCGCCCGGACAACTGGCTCAGTCGGCCCGATCCCTGGGAGGTCGATCGCCCCGAGGAGACCGCCCCGGTCCAGCTCGCCGGCGCGGTCGGATTCCAGTCCGGCCAGGTCCACATCACGCCCAACCGGGAGATGCACCTCTTCGGCGTGCCGCACGATCGGCCCGTCGTCGGCTACGGCGGCGAGACGATCAACACGCTCCGCCTGTGGAGCGCCAGCACGCCGGACTACTTCAACTTCGGCGAGTTCAACAGCGGCGACTTCTTCGCCGCCGTCGCCGACAAGGTTCTCGCCGAGACGCTGACGCGCGTCCTCTACCCCGACGACTCGACGGCGAGCGGCCGATCCCTGCGGTTCGTGCAGGAATACTTCCTCGTCACCTGCTCGATCCGCGACATCCTCGAGCGATTCCGCCGCCACAACGACGACTGGAGTTTGCTCCCCGACAAGGTCGCCATCCAGCTCAACGACACCCACCCCTCGATGGCCGTCAGCGAACTGATGGTCGTCCTCATGGACAAGGTCGGCCTCGGCTGGGACGAGGCGTGGGATCTGACGCGCCGCACGCTGGCGTACACGAACCACACGCTGTTACCCGAAGCGCTCGAGAAGTGGCCCGTCGAACTGTTCTCGCACCTGCTGCCGCGTCACCTGGAGATCATCTACGAGATCAACAAGCGATTCCTCGCGGACGTGAGCAAGAAGTATCCCGGCGATGCCGCCCGCGTGACGCGGATGAGCATCATCGAGGAGACGCCGATCCGCCAGGTGCGCATGGCGAATCTCGCGGTCGTCGGCACGCACTCGACGAACGGCGTCGCGGCCATCCACTCGGGATTGCTCCAGAAGAAGACGCTCCGCGACTTCGCCGAGATGTTCCCCGAGCGGTTCAACAACAAGACCAACGGCGTCACCCCGCGCCGCTGGCTGCGCATGGCGAACCCGCCGCTGGCGAAGCTCATCACCGAGGCGATCGGCGACGGCTGGGTCGCCGACCTCGACCAGCTCACGCGCCTCGCGCCGCTGGCCGAAGACGCCGGGTTCCGCAAGAAGTTCCTCGCCGCCAAGCGCCTCGCCAAGACGAATTTCGCCTCCTGGCTGCGCGGCAGTACCGGCACGGTCCTCGACCCCGACACGATGTTCGATTGCCAGGTCAAGCGCATCCACGAATACAAGCGGCAGCTCCTCAACGTGCTGCACATCGTCGTCCTGTATCATCGGCTGAAGAACGACCCGACGCTCGCCATCCCGCCGCGCACGTTCCTCTTCGCGGGCAAGGCCGCCCCGGCCTATACGCTCGCGAAGCGGATCATCAAGCTCATCACTAGCGTCGCGGCGACGATCGACGCCGACCCCTCGCTGAAGGGCAAGCTGAAGGTCCTGTTCCTGCCGAACTACTCCGTCAGCCTCGCCGAGCGGCTCATCCCCGCCAGCGACTTGTCGGAGCAGATCTCGACAGCGGGCTACGAGGCGTCCGGCACCGGCAACATGAAGTTCATGATGAACGGCGCGCTAACGATCGGCACGCGCGACGGTGCGACGATCGAGATGGCCCAGGAGGGCGGGGATGAGAACTTCTTCCTCTTCGGCCTGAACGCCTCGCAGG
>JANXSH010000310.1 GCA_025356615.1 Planctomycetia bacterium
GTTTGCAGCGCCGCCCGCGCGACCTCCTGGCTTTGCGCGGAGACGAACGGCGATCGCAGGGCCGCTGTCGCCACGCACGGTCGGAGCAGGTGGCGATGGGCGGCGATCCAGCCGACCCGTGCCCAGGCCAGGGCGTGGCTCTTGCTCACGCTACCGACCGTCAGCGTCCGCTGCCGGGCGCGCGGCAAGCTGCCGACACTGGTCGGCTCCTCGTCGTGGCCGAAGCGTCCGAAGACTTCGTCGCTGAGGATCAGCGTATCGTGCTTCTCCGCCCACCAGGTGATCTGTTCGAGATCCTCCGGCGCGAGAACCGCGCCGGTTGGGTTCGCCGGCGAGTTGAGGACGATGAGTTGCGCGCCCCGCATCCGCCGGGACAGGTGGTCGAAGCGTGGGCGAAGATACCCCTTCTCGACGCGCGTGCCGACCCAGGCGATCTTCGCCCCGCGCGTCTGGACCGCGAGCGGGTAGAGTGGCGAAACGGGGTCGAGCAACAAGACGCGATCGCCGCGATTGACGAAGGCGTCTAGGATCGTCTGGACGGCACCGAGTGCCCCGGAGGTGATGAGAACCTCCTCCGCCGGGCTGACGGCGATCTGGCAGTCGGCGAGGAGATGCGCGGCGACCGCTCCGCGCAACTCCGGCATCCCTGCTACCGGCGGCCAGCCGCGCTTCGGAGCGGGCATGCGGGCGGCCGTCAGCGGCGTCAGGTCGAATCGAGGCGCGCCGCTAGCCAGGTCGATCACATCGGGCGCATCCTCCGCCAGGGCCAGGGCGATACGTTCGAGACGATCCAGGGGCGCGGCGAGCAGCCTGTCGCTGTAGTAACGTAGGTACTCCGCCCCGCCCTCGAGTCGGCGCTGGAGGCCGGGCAACAGGCGGGCGATGTGCGTCCGGATAAGAAGACGCACGATCAGCGGGGGTAAAGTCATCGACGATCACCTCGGCTGACGAAGGAGGCTATGAGTCAGTCGATGCGCGGCAAGGGGATGGGATCATACCCTGACCGGCGATGGCGTGCCAGAGGGAAGTTCTGCACGCGGCGCTCTTGCCGAATCATGATGTACCTGTCATGCTGGACAACACCGAAAAGAAGACCATGAGGCACGTCAGGGGAGAGAGCTGCGCCATGACGAAACATACCTCGACGGACCCACACGCCTGGCTCGAGCAGGCATTCCCGCAGATGCACTACCTACTCCTCGCGCTGGACGGGGAAGCCGCCGCGAGCCGGTGGCTCGCCGGGAACAGTTCCGGGGTCTCGCTGCTCGCACGCGCGATCGACGGCGAGACACCCGCGATGGAGTCGCTGGCGGCCGGGCAACCGGGCGACCACGACGACCTCTTCGAGCTGATCGAGAACGAGGACATCGTCACGCACCTCGCCCTCCGGCGTCCCGACATCCACCGCATGTTCGCCGCCGTCAAGGGCGACGCCGACGCCCTCGAACGCCTCAACCGGAAGCACGGCTCCCTGGCGAGGCTCATCCCCACGCTCCAGGCGTTCCACACGCGCATGGTGCAGGCGCAGAACGGCGAGGTGATCGGGGGCGGCACCGTCGCCGACATGGGCTGCCTCATCGGCGAGATGCACCTCCGCCAGGGGGAGTACGAGAAGGCGGTCGAGGCGTTCACCCGCGCCCTCGAGACGCAACCCGCCGCCGACCTCTACGAGGGCCGCGCCCGCGCCTACCGCGGGATCGCCGAACAGGACGAGCGCGACGCCCGCAAGATGCGGGCGCGGGGGTAGAACGTTTAGGCTCAATACCGTTGCGTGTAGACGGAAGTCGTGGCCCCCTGGTAAGTTGGGTTTGCTCAGGACACAACCACCAGGGAGGCCACGATGAGTAATCGATCGAAGCGGAAGGTGCAGCGGAAAGCCAAGCGGGGACACCGGGAGAGTACCCTGCCGACTGGCCAGGCGGGCCGAGTCCTCGACCGCCTCCTCCTTCTGCAGAAGGTTATCCCGCCCGGCGATATCCGGCAAGTCCTCGAGACCAGCGGTTGCCTCG